>DAOUBO010000242.1:0-5585 GCA_034432695.1 Anaerolineae bacterium
GGAACCGTTTCCTCGCCTCACCGATAGGCATCACCTCCTTTCGGGGCTTCGGAGAATCAACGGGTTACCGGTTTATCTTCCTCACCCAGATAGTAGGGCAGGACGTTGTTCCAGCCCAGCGCCTGCCCGTCCTTCACCACCACAACGTTGCCGGCTTCGGCCTCCCGCCGGGCCTCCTCGCGGATGCCCAACCCGGCCACCACGGGGATGGCCCGAAAGCCAGCCCTCCGCAGAAAGGCCGCTCGTCTCCCGGCCCGCTCCACGTCCCCTTTATCCACCACACTGGAGACCTCCACCGCCAGCCAGACCTCCGGGTGCTCCGGATGGGTGCGCACGCGGCCATGGAGCAGGAGGTCCAGCCGGAGCAGGTCCACCAGTTCCTCCTCCGTCAGGTACTTTTCCACTTCGCCCTCTATCTTCCACAGCGGGACAGCCTGGACGGCTTTCAGCAGGTAGCCGAAGTAGGCGTACGGCCGCTCCCGGTACCGGATCTCCAGCAGGTCGCCCTTGATGTCCCCGACCGTCCCGTCCAGCCGCTCCAGGCCCCTGGCCAGGTTCCGGGCTATCTCGGTCAGATCGGCAATTTGCGACGCGTTGCGCTGGACGGCCTCCCGGAGTTCCTGAATCTGGAGGGTGGTCTGGCGCTGGGCCTCCACCAGGTCCTGGACGGTGGCCTCCAGCCGGTCCAGGCGCTCCTCCACCCGGGTCAGCCGCGCCTCATGCTGGCGCTGGACCTCCCGGAGTTCCTGAATCTGGAGGGTGGTCTGGCGCTGGGCCTCCCGAAGTTCCTGAATCTGAAGGGTGGTCTGCCGCTGGGCCTCCACCAGTTCCCGAATCTGGGCAGAGGTCTCGCGCTGGGCCTCCACCAGGTCCTGGACGGTAATCTCCACCCGAGTCAGCCGCGCCTCGTGCTGGCGCTGGGCCTCCACCAGTTCCCGAATCTGCTCGGTGGTCTGGCGCTGAACCTCTATCAGGTCCTGGATGGCCTCCGGCAGGGAGAGGAGGTCCGGGGTCAGCACCACCTGCCGGACGCGCGCCAGCCAGTCCGGGCGCTCCTCCAGCACCCGGAGCAGGTCCTCCCAGGTGATCTCGGCTGTCGTGGGGTTTCTGGCCGTATCCGGCGTCATCTCAACATCATTCGCATCGGCTGCAGGGTGCGGGTGAACGGGTTCAGAACCAACCCGAGAATCTCTAAGGTCACCGTACCCAGAAGGGGCTCATCCCCGGGCTCCCCCAGAACGACCGGAGTATGCCCCTCCCCCTGGGGCAGGACAATGTAGCATTCCCCAATCCGGCGCTCTACCGTTGTCCCATCGGCCAGGGCAAATTGGGCGGTACGACGGGGCATGAGCCCAATGGCCGTCCAGACATCATAGGGTACCAGGGTATAAGTGGCACCGCTATCCACCAGGAAACGGACGGCCGCTTCCCTCCCCTCCGGCCCCCGAACAATGCCGTCCACAAAAGTCAGTCCCATCTTTGCCCGAATCTACACCCGGTGGCATGCCACCCAGTGGCCCGGCTTCACCTCCCGGTACTCCGGGTCCGCCTCGTAGCAGACGTCCATCACCACAGGACAGCGGGTGTTGAAGTTGCAGCCCTTCGGCGGGTTGGCCGGGCTGGGGATTTCGCCCGTCAGAATGATGCGCTGCCGCTTTTCCTCCACTTCCGGATCCGGCACCGGCACCGCGCTCAGCAACGCCTGGGTATACGGATGAAGGGGGTTGATGTAAATCTCATCCCGGTCCGCCAGTTCCACAATCTTGCCCAGGTACATCACCGCCATCCGGTCACTGATATGGCGCACCATGCTCAGGTCGTGGGCGATGAAGAGGTAGGTCAGCCCGAACTTCTCCTGGAGTTCCTCCAGCAGGTTGACCACCTGAGCCTGGATAGAGACGTCCAGCGAGGAGATCGGCTCGTCGCAGACAATCAGGTCGGGGTTGAGGGCCAGGGCACGGGCGATACCGATACGCTGTCGCTGGCCGCCGGAGAACTCGTGGGGGTAGCGGTTCGCGAAATACGGATTCAGTCCAACAATCCGCAGCAATTCCTGGACCCGCTCTTCCTTCTCCTTGCCCCGCGCAACGCCGTGGACCTCCAGCGGTTCGGCGATGATGGCTCCCACCGTCATCCGGGGGTTCAGGGAGGCGTAGGGGTCCTGGAAGATAATCTGCATCCGGCGGCGCATCCGGCGCAGTTCACTGCCCTTCAGTTTCAGGATATCCACGCCGTCAAAGATAACTTCTCCGGCGGTGGGCTCGTAGAGGCGCAGGATGGTCCGCCCGACGGTGGTCTTGCCGCAGCCGGTCTCCCCCACCAGCCCCAGCGTCTCGCCCCTGTAAATATCAAAACTGACGTCATCTACCGCTTTAACGTCGCCGATGTGACGCTGAAAAATGATCCCCCGCGTGATCGGGAAATATTTCTTCAGATGGCGTACCTGAACCAGAGGAACCTGCTCTGCAGCCATTATCGTGTCCTCCCCGCGATCTCTTCCCACCGCCAGCAGGCTACCGTGTGGTTGACTCCATCGGCCTCCAACAACGGGGGCCGCTCCTCCACGCACCGGTCTACCGCATAGGTACACCGTGGGACGAAGGGGCATCCAGGCGGCAGGTCAATCAGGTCCGGCGGCATCCCGGGAATAGAGACCAGTTTGGTCCCGGGGGGTTCGTCCAGCCGGGGCAACGACCCCAGCAGCCCGATGGTGTATGGATGGCGAGGCCGCTTGTAAATATCCTTCACATAGCCCCGCTCAATAATGAACCCGGCATACATTACGTTGATCCGCTGCGCCAGCCGGGCAACCACCCCCAGGTCGTGGGTGATCCACATCACCGCCATGCCCAGTTGCTCCTGGAGCCGCTTCACCAGGTCAATAATCTGGGCCTGGATGGTGACGTCCAGGGCAGTGGTCGGCTCATCCGCGATGAGAAGTTTGGGGTTGCAGGAGAGGGCCATCGCGATCATCGCCCGCTGGCGCATCCCGCCGGAGAACTGGTGGGGGTAATCGTCCAGGCGGGTCTTCGCTTCCGGAATGCCCACCATCGTGAGCAGTTCCTCGGCCCGCTCCCGGGCCTGCTTATCGTCCATCCCCTGATGGAGTTTAAGGGCCTCCATAATCTGGAAGCCGATGGTGAAGACGGGGTTGAACGAGGTCATCGGGTCCTGGAAGACCATCGCGATCTCCGCGCCGCGCACATGCTGCATCTCGGCTTCGCTCAACTTCAGGAGGTCGCGCCCGTCAAACCAGACTTCCCCGGACTCAATCTTCCCCGGCGGAGTAGGAATCAGACGCATAATGGAAAGCGCATGGACGCTTTTACCGCATCCGCTTTCCCCGACGATGCCCAGGATTTCCCCTTCTTCCATCGTGTAGGAGATCCCATTGACGGCGTGAACCACGCCGTCCTGGGTATAGAAGCGAGTGACCAGGTTTTTCACCTCCATTAAAATGGCCATAAAGACATCGCTCCGTGCAGGGATTTGGGAAAAGGCTACGCAAGGCGCAGGGACAACAGGTCGTATCGCCAGAGCAGGAGGGAACCCGTCGCCGGGAGAGGCACCAGCCACGGGATCTGGGGCCGGTTCCCCCTGGTCATCCTCTCCCAATCAGGGGCCAGAGCGCGCCCTTCCACAAGCGTCCGGGCCCGGCGGTGAATCCGCTTCCAGGCACGGCTGGGCGGCCTGCACATCCCCCATCTGGCTTTCAGAACACAGGTGATCAGAAGATCCAGGTCCATTTTGCGCTATGTCAGTTCGTACACCATCTCTACCGACGGCCGCAACTCGGTCAGTTGCATCCGCAGGGCCTCACGGGCATGGTAGAGCCGGGATTTGACCGTTCCCTCCGGGATTTCCAGAATTTCTGCGATCTCTTTCAGGCTCATCCCTTCCAGGTAATGCAGAACGATCACCACCTGTTGGGCTACTGGCAGGGAACGGATGGCCCTGTGCACTTTTTCCTGGAGTTCTCGCTCTTCCACTGCCCGCTCCACTCTGATTGGGGCCGTCCAGCGTTCTATCAGGTGCTGGAGCACCTCAAACCAGCGCCGACGATGAGAGAGCCAATCGGCGCTCAGGTTCACGGCTACCCGATACAACCAGGGGCCAACCGGGGTATCGGTCCGGAGACGGTCGGCATGGCTGAAAAGCCGGACAAAACTCTCCTGAAGGATGTCCTCTGCCGCGGCCGGGTCGCGGGTGATCGCCAGGGCGGTGCGATAAATGCGCTCCTTGTATCTCTCAAAGATCTCGGCCAGGGCCGACATATCCCCCTGGCGCATCTTCAGGATCAGTTCGCCGTCCGAGACCTCTGGCTGATCCGAAATGACGCCCATATATATTACCGCGTTGCCGGGGAAAAGGTTCTAAAAATTTATGCGCTTCCGGAGCAGGCCTCGCCCTTCCGGCTGGAGGATGGCCCCGTCCAACCCAGCCGGGCCAGGAATGCCCGGTCCTCTTCCGTCAGGGGGGCTTTTTCCAGCAGGTCAGGGCGCCGCTCCAGCGTGCGTTTCAAAGCCTGCTCACGCCGCCAGCGGGCGATGGCAGCGTGGTTTCCCGAGAGGAGCACCTCCGGCACCGCCCATCCCCGAAAGACAGCAGGTCGGGTGTAATGGGGATACTCCAGCAGCCCCCAGGCATGGGAGTCCTCAAAGGTCGCTCCGGGGTCGCCCAGCACGCCGGGGAGCAGGCGGGTAACCGCGTCTATGATGACCATCGCGGCCAGTTCGCCGCCGCTGAGCACGTAGTCACCGATGGAGATCTCATCGGTGGCCAGATGTTCCCGCACCCTTTCATCCACCCCCTCGTAGCGCCCACAAATGAGAACCAATCGGGGGTGACGGGAAAGCTCTTTCGCAACCTGGTGGGTAAAAAGGCGCCCCTGGGGAGTGAGCAAAATCACCGGCACGTTCTTCTCGTCGCCGAGAATCGCTTCTACCGCGGCAAAGATGGGTTCCGGCTTCATCACCATCCCACCCCCGCCCCCGTAAGGCGTATCATCGGTAATCCGGTGGCGACCTGTGGCATAATCGCGGATGTTGTGGATGTGGATGGAAACGATACCCCGCTCCTGCGCCCGCTTCAGGATACTTTCCTCCAGCGGGCCGGTGAACATTCCCGGGAACAAAGTCAGCACGTCAAAGCGCATCATATTCTGGCGCGCCTGTGGGAATTTATTGTAGCACAAAATGTAGAAGAGGCAACCGAGCGGTACACGTTCAGGGTGTTTGCGGCCGTTCGTTCCCAGGAGAAACGCGCGGCCTGCCGCAATCCTCGCTCCCGCATCTCCTCCCGCCGCTCCCTGTCCCGCAGCAGGTCGCTCATCGCCGTTGCCAGCGCCTCAACGTCGGTGGGGTCCACCAGCAACGCCGCATCCCCCGCCACCTCGGGCAGGCTGGAGGTGTTGGAGCAGACGACCGGCACCCCACAGGCCATAGCCTCCAGCACCGGCAGGCCGAAGCCCTCGTAGAGGGAAGGGAAGACGAAAAGGTCGGCCGCGCTGTAGAGGGCGGGGAGGTCCTCGTCGGGGACGTAACCGGTGAAGTGGACCCGCTCCTCCAGGCCCAGTTCCCGGAGGC
>DAOUBO010000243.1:0-6876 GCA_034432695.1 Anaerolineae bacterium
AGGCAGTCCACGAAGTCGTTGGCGGGGTTGACCACCACGGCCAGGCCGTCAAAGGCGACGGGGAGTTCAATGTACTCAATCCCGTTCTTGGCGCAGGTTTCCGCCTCCGACGACTTGATGGGGCGGGAGGCGTCGGAGATGTCCGTCTCTCCGGCGCAGAACTTCTTGAAGCCGCCGCCGGTGCCGGAGATGCCCACGGGCACGCGGACTTCGGGGTAGAGTTTCTGGAACTCCTCCGCGACGGCCATCGTGATGGGGGCGACGGTGCTGGAGCCGTCCACCAGGATGGTCCCCTCCACCGGCCCGGGGGTGGGGGTGACCTCCACCACCTCCCGCTCCTTCACCACGGTCACCACGACCTGGGGGGTCGGGGTGGCGGTCGGGGCCGGCTGGCAGGCCGCGGCCAGCGCCGCCAGGGCCACAAAGGAGAGAGTCAGACGGAAGACACGCGACATATTGTCCCTCCTCCTTTCACTGGACTTTGGATATCACTGGACTTTGGATAAACCACCGGGAATGTAAGCCGAATTCATTTCGGCCTACGGGCCACCCATATATGGGCATCGGCAAATGGATAAAGCCCACATATGTAAGCCGAAATTCATTTCGGCCTACGGGCCATCCATATATGGGCATCGGCAAATGGATAAAGCCCACATATGTAGCACGCCTCCCTGGCCCTTTCCGTTTGTCCCAAGTCCAGTTTCAGAATTCTGCGGCCATCATCCCAGCCTGTGGTTAACCCCAGAAGAAGGGATTGTTAACAGCAGGTTAAAGTTTTTCGGTCGGGGCGTTTGACAGACGGCCTGCCTCGTTTATAATACCCCCGGATCACAGAAGACCGGATACCCGCACCAGCCCGATGAGCCGTCCGAACCCGACCTGCTACCGCATCCATATCACCGGCATTGTCCAGGGGGTGGGCTTCCGCCCCTTCGTCTACAACCTGGCGACCCGTCTGGGCCTCTCTGGCTGGGTTCTCAACAGTTCCTCCGGTGTGGAGATAGAGGCCGCGGGCCCTGCGGCGGCTCTGGACGACTTTGTCCGCCTTCTCCGGGACGAGGCTCCGCCTCTGGCCCGCGTGGAGGATATCACCGTTACCCCCTGCGCCCCGGAGACCTGCGATCTGCGCCCCGGCTTCCGCATCCGTCATTCTGAGGCCCGGCCGGGGGAGTTCCTTCCCATCTCTCCCGACGTCGCCATCTGCGGCGATTGCCTGCGGGAACTTTTTGACCCGCGGGACCGCCGATACCGCTACCCCTTCATCAACTGTACCAACTGCGGCCCCCGGTTTACCATTATCCGGGATATCCCCTACGACCGGCCCAACACGACGATGGCCCCCTTCGTGATGTGCCCGGAGTGCCAGGCGGAGTACGACGACCCGGCCAACCGGCGTTTCCACGCCCAGCCCAACGCCTGTCCCGTCTGTGGGCCCCGGATAGAGTTTCGCACTCGTCCGGATGGTCCTTCCCTCTACGGCGAGGAGGCCCTTCAGGCGGCGCGGCGGGCCCTGGCCGACGGCCTCGTCGTCGCCGTCAAGGGGCTGGGAGGCTTCCATCTGGCCTGCGACGCCACGCGCGACGGGCCGGTTCTCCGCCTCCGGGAGCGGAAGGGCCGTGTGGATAAACCCTTTGCCCTGATGGCCTTTGACCTCGCAACGGTGGAACGTTTTTGCTTCGTGGACGAGGCGGATCGCGCCCTGCTGACCTCCCGCCAGCGGCCCATCGTCCTCCTCCGGCGCAGGCCCGACGCGCTGGTTTCCCCCCACGTCGCCCCGAACAACCGTTACCTGGGGTTCATGCTCCCCTACACGCCGCTCCACTACCTGCTCCTGGAGCCCGCCGACGGCTTTCCGCCCGCGCTGGTGATGACCTCCGGCAACTACTCCGAGGAGCCCATCGTCACCGCCAACGAAGAGGCCCTGACGCGCCTTTCGGCCCTGGCCGATGCCTTTCTCCTGCACAACCGCGACATCCACGCCCGCTGCGACGACAGCGTCGTTCGGACCTTCGCTGGAGCCCCCCTGCCCATCCGTCGCTCCCGCGGCTACGCGCCCGACCCTGTCCGGCTGCCCTTCCCGGTCCGGCAGGTCCTGGCGGTCGGCGCTGAACTGAAGAACACCTTCTGCCTCACCCGGGACCGCTATGCCTTCCTCAGCCAGCATATCGGCGATATGGAGAACTACGAGACCCTCCGGTTCTTTGAGGACATGGTGGAGCAGTTGAAGCGGACCTTCCGGGTAGAGCCGGAGGTCGTGGCCCACGACATGCATCCGGCCTACCTCTCCACCCGCTACGCCCAGGCCCTGGCGGACCGGTTGCCCCTTTTTCCGGTCCAGCACCACCATGCCCACATTGCGTCCTGCATGGCAGAGCATGGGCTGACGGGGGAGCGGCCGGTGGTCGGCGTTGCCTTTGACGGCACGGGCTACGGGACGGACGGGGCCATCTGGGGCGGGGAGTTTCTGGTGGCGGACTATCGCTCCTTCCGGCGCGCGGCCCATCTCCGCTATTTGCCCCTTCCCGGCGGCGACGCGGCCATCCGACGGCCCTACCGGGTCGCGCTGGCCTACCTGTGGGCGGCGGGGATCCCCTGGGAGGAAGACCTGCCACCGGTCGCTTATGCTCCGGCGGCAGAGCGGGCGGTTCTGGAGCGGCAACTGGCGCGCGGCGTCGGCGTCGTCCCCACTTCCAGTATGGGGCGGCTTTTTGATGCCGTTTCAGCGCTGGCTGGGGTTCGGCAGGAGGTCAACTACGAGGCCCAGGCTGCTATAGAACTGGAGATGGTGGCGGATGACGGGGGGGAGGAAGCCTACCCCTTCGGCGTCGGGGGGGAGGAGATAGACCCGGCTCCTCTCCTGCGGGCCGTCGTCGCCGACGTTCGGGCGGGGGTCCCCGCGCCGGTGATTGCGGCGAAGTTTCACAACGGCGTGGCCGCGGCCGTTCGGGATGTCTGCCTGCGGCTGCGTGCGGAGACGGGGCTGAGCGAAGTGGTCCTCTCCGGCGGCGTCTTCCAGAACATGCGGCTTCTGGAGAAGGCGGTTCGGTCCCTGGAGTCGGCGGGATTTGAGGTCTACGTCCACCGGATCGTCCCGCCCAACGACGGGGGGATCTCCCTGGGGCAGGCGGTTATCGCGGGGTTAGAAGCGGATAAGCGTCTGCGTTCCGGATGACGGAAACTATCGGGTAGCCGGGTCCGCGTTTATCCGCGTCCGTTCCTGAAAGCACGAGGGCCGGGGATGCCGCCGCCCGGCCTTGCCGGCTCCCCGGCCCTCTTCCAAAGGAGGAGAAGAAGAGACACCGCCCCTGACTCCCGATTGTATCTTACCTCAATCGCCCGGATTTTGCTTGACGGAATGCCGACGATTCCCCGACGATTTCCCGACTACGGGCCCCGCTGCCAGAGGCTGACCGTCTCTATATGGTAGGTCTGGGGGAACATGTCCACCGGCTGGGCTTCTACCAGCCGGTATCCGGCCTCCGTGAGCCGACGCCCGTCCCGCGCCAGCGTGGCCGGGTCACAGGAAACATAGACCAGCCGCGGCGGGGCCAGGCGGATCAGCCCCTCCAGCGCTTCCAGCGTCATCCCCGTGCGAGGCGGGTCCACCACTGCCGCGTTCAACTCCTCTTCCAGGTCGGGCAGGACAGCCTCTATGGGCCCCTCCACCACTTCCACGTTCTCCATCTCCTCTGTGTTGACCAGCAGGTCCTCCACCGCGTAGGGGTCGGACTCCACCGCGATGACCAGTCCGGCCCGCTCTGCGAGAGGGGCGGTGAACAGCCCGACGCCGCAGTAGCCGTCCAGGACGACGTCTCCTTCCCGCAACTCCAGGTACTGCAGGACCAGCCGGACCAATTCCCCAGCCTGGTGGGTGTTGGCCTGAAAGAAGGAAGGGGCTGAGACGCGGTACCGCCGCCCAGCGACGGCCTCCGAGAAAGCGGACGAACCGATCAGGGTCAGCAGGGCCCCGTCGGAGCGGAGGAGGACGCAGGAGACGGGAAGGTCTATCTCCAGAACGGGCGGCTCGTCGTCCTCCGTCTCCAGGATGAGCATCCGCTCACCCGTGGCGACGCCGGCCCGCAGGGTGAGAGCCCGCAGGCCCGGCAGTTCCAGGTCCACTGCGTCGTATAGGTCGGAAAGAAGAGGGTGGAGGATGAGGCAGTTTTCTATGGGGACGACGGTCCGGCTCTCCCCCGTGTAGAAGCCCAGGCCGCCCTCCGGGGCCGGGTGGAAACGGGCCTGGTTCCGGTAGCCCCATCCGCTGGGGTCCGGAAGGGTGGGGCGGACCGGGGGGGCCGGAATGCCGCCAATACGGGCCAGTTGGTCGGCCACTACCTGGGCTTTCATCCGGAGTTGGGCCTCGTAGGCCGCGTGCTGCCAGTGACACCCGCCGCAGCCATCCGGGCCGAAGTAGGGGCAGGGCGGGGGGACCCGGTCCGGAGAGGGCTCCAGGACCTCCAGCAGGCGGGCGTGGGCGTAGTGTCGGTGGTCCTCCACGATCTCCACGCGCACCGTCTCGCCGGGAAGCGCATAGGGAACGAAGAGGACCTTGCCCTCGTGCCGTCCGATCGCGGCGCCCCCGTGGGCGACCCCGGTCAATGGGAGAGTGATGGATTCCATCTATACTCGGATCCGCTGTGCGCCGGCGTAGACGCGAAAGGTTTGCCCGCGCGCGTAGCCGATCAGCGTGATGTTCCACGCCCGTGCCAGGTCCACGGAGAGGGATGTGGGGGCGGAGAGGGAGATGACGAGGGGAACCTGCATCCGGGCGGCCTTGACCAGCATCTCGGAACTGACGCGGCCCGTCGCGACCAGGATGGCATCGGCCGTGGGATAGCCCTGGCGGAGGCAGAGGCCGGCCAGTTTGTCCACCGTATTGTGGCGGCCCACGTCCTCTGCTGTGAAGAGGAGTTCGTCACCCCGTGCCAGGGCGGCCGCGTGGATTCCCCGCGCCCGGCGGTAGAGGATGGCCGCCTCCTGCAGGCGACGGGCCAGGGCTGAAACCTGCGCGGGGGTGATGGTCAGGGCGCTCTGCAGGGGCTCCCGGCGTCGCTGGGGCAGCTCAAACGTCGTCCCGCCGGAACAGCCGGAGGTGATGGTGCGGAACAGGGGCAATTCCACGTCTTTCCGCAGCCAGATCTCCGCCGAGCGGCCCTCCCCGCAGAGGCGGATGGCCGCGACGTCCTCCATGCCGTCAATCAGGCCTTCGTTGTAGAGGAAGCCCAGGGCCAGTTCCTCCAGCAGGATGGGCGTGCACATCAGGCCGACGAGGTCCCGGCCGTTGATGGTGAGGAGAAATTCCACCTCTGAGGGGACGAGTCCCCCGGTTTCTCGCCCCGAACCCCGCTCGTAGAGGAGGATGCGGACCGATCGTGCTCCTTCCGGAATGGGTGCCTGTGCCATCTCATCTGTGGCCCTCAGCGGGCCTGAACCTGCCTCAATACCGCCAGGGCCCGCTCGGCGACGGCCTGAGGGGTGAAGCCGAATTTCTCCATCAGCACCGTATAGGGAGCCGAGGCTCCAAATCGGCGGATGCCCACGACGTCGCCGTGTGGCCCCACGTATCGCTCCCACCCCATCGGGGCGGCGGCCTCCACCGCCAGCCGGGCCGGGACGTCTGGCGGGAGGACGGCGGCCCGGTATTCCTCCGGCTGGGCCTCAAAGAGGTCCCAACTGGGCATGGAGACCACGCGCGTCCGGACGCCCCGCGCGGCCAGGATTTCCTGGGCTCCCAGGGCGACGTGGACCTCGGAGCCGGAGGCGATGAGGACGACCTCGGGCCGGCCCTCCGGCGGGTCCCGCAGGACGTAGGCGCCCCGGGCCAGGTTCTCCGCTTCGGCCACCTCCCGCCGGTCCAGAACGGGGACTTTCTGGCGGGTCAGCAGGAGGGCGGTGGGGCCGCGCCGGCGCTTCAGCGCCATGCGCCATGCCGCCACGGTCTCGTTGGCGTCGCAGGGGCGGATGACGCTCAGGTTGGGGATCAGGCGCAGGGAAGGGAGTTGCTCCACCGGCTGGTGGGTCGGGCCGTCCTCTCCCACCCACAGGGAATCGTGGGTGAAGACGTAGACGACAGGGAGGCCCATCATCGCGGCCAGCCGGATGGTCGGGCGCATGTAGTCGGAAAAGACCAGGAAGGTCCCGCCGTAGGGGAGGATGCCTCCATGGAGGGCCAGCCCGTTGAGGATGGCGCCCATCGCGTGCTCCCGGACGCCAAAGCGGAGGTTTCGGCCCGCCGGGGTCTCCCGCTGGAAGTCGGCGTAGCCCTTCAGAAGGGTCTGGGTGGACGGGGCCAGGTCCGCGGAGCCTCCGATGAGGGTCGGCAGGGCTCTCGCCAGCGCGTTCAGAACGGTGCCCGAGGCCTGCCGGGTTGCCATCGGGCCGTCGGCGGGGGAGAAGGAGGGGAGAACTTCTTCCCACCCCTCGGGCAACTCTCCCGCCCATAAACGCTCCAGGAGCGCGGCTTCCTGAGGGTGTTCCCGCGCGTAGCGGGCAAAGGTCTCCTGCCATCGGGCCTGAGCCGCCGCGCCCTCCTCCACGGCCCGCCGGAAGACGGGCAGGGCCTCCGGCGGCACCCAGAACGGGACGTCGGGAGGCCATCCCAGCGCCTGCTTGGTCAGCCGGACCTCCTCCTCGCCCAGCGGTTCGCCGTGGGCGGATGCCTGGTCCTGTTTGTTGGGGCTTCCGTAGGCGATATGGGTGCGGCAGATGATGAGAGATGGACACGCCGTTTCGGCCCGGGCGGCGCGAATCGCTCCGGCGATCCCGCCCAGATCGTACCCGTCCACTTCCTGGACGTGCCAGCCGTAGGGGCCGGAGCCCTGCCGGGTTGCCAGCGGGCCGTCGGCGGGGGAGAAGGAGGGGAGAACTTCTTCC
>DAOUBO010000244.1:0-1927 GCA_034432695.1 Anaerolineae bacterium
CCCTGGGGGAGCGGCTGGAGGAATCGGTCAGGACAGGGCGGCGGCTCCCTTTCACGGCCCTGCGGGTTGTGGACGAGCGGCGTCTGCTGGCGCTGGTGGAACAGATGCGGATTTCTGTGCCGGAGGAGGTGCGAAAAGCCCAGCGGGTCAACCAGGAGCGGGAACGCATCCTGGCTCAGGCCCGGGAGGAAGCGGAGAAACTGATGCGTGAGGCGGAGCGACGAGCCCAGGAACTGATCGCCGAACACACCGTAACCCGCGCGGCGGAGGCCCGCGCTGCCGCCATTCGGGAAAAGGGGGAGCAGGAGGCTGCCGCCCTGCGCGCGGAGGCCGATGAGTACGTCTTCAACGTCCTCTGTCAGCTGGAAGAGGAACTGCGCCGGACGCTGCGGGTGGTGGAGAACGGCCTGCGCAAACTCCAGCGGGAGCAGGCGATGACGAAGGATTGAGAACCCATGCGCGTTGTGACCGGAAAAGCGAAGGGGCGAAAACTGAAGCCAGTTCCCGGCGGGGAGACCCGCCCCATCACGGACCGGGCCAAGTCTGCCCTCTTCAACATCCTGGGGGAGGAAGTGGTGGGCGCGCGGTTTCTGGACCTCTTCGCGGGAACCGGGCAGGTCGGGATTGAGGCGCTCAGTCGGGGGGCGGCGGAGGCGGTCTTCGTGGAGCGCAGCCCGGCCGCGCTGCGTACCATTCGGGAGAATCTGGCCCGGACGGGCCTGACCGGTTCGGCCCGCGTCGTCCGGGCCGACGTTTTCTCGTTCCTGCGGGGGAAGCCGGAGCCCTTTGACTTCATTTACATCGCTCCGCCTCAGTACCAGGGCCTCTGGGAGGCCACCCTTCAGGTGCTGGACACGTCCCCCGGCTGGCTGGCGGAGGATGGTACGGCTATCGTCCAGATTCACCCCCGGGAGTACCGGGACCTGATTCTGGGAAATCTGACCCTGGCAGACCAGCGCCGCTACGGGACGGTCCTGCTCTGCTTCTACACGCGCCTGTGAGATGGCCCGAAAACGGTTCTACCTTCTTTCGCTGGGCTGTGCCAAGAACACGGTGGACTCCCAGGGGATGGCGACGCTCCTGGAGCGAGCGGGCTACCGGCCGACGGAGGACCCCCGTCGGGCGGACCTGCTGATCGTGAACACCTGCGGTTTCATCGCCCCCGCGCGGGAGGAATCCCTGGAGGCTGTTCGGGACCTGGTGGCGTCCCGCCGGGAGGGGCAGAAGGTACTGGTGGCTGGGTGCTGGGCTCAGCGGGACCCCCAGGCCATCCTGCAGGCGGTGCCGGGGGTGGATGGGTTGCTGGGGACCCGGCGCTGGATGGACGTTCTGGAGGTGGTGCGGAGAATGGAGCATGCCGACCGCCCTGGCCCCGTCATCCACGTCCCGGATGTCCCCCTTTCTGGGGATGGGCCGGGTGTCCCATCCGTCGCGATCCAGGGGGCGAGCGCGTATCTCAAAATCGCCGACGGGTGCAGTCGCCCCTGCGCGTTCTGCGCCATTCCCCTGATCAAGGGGCCCGCCGTCAGTCGGCCGCTGGAGCGGGTTCTGGAGGATGCCGCCTTTGCGGCCGCGCGGGGGGTGAAAGAACTCAACCTCATCGCCCAGGACACGACCTCCTACGGGCGCGACCTGGGGATGGAGGATGGCCTGGCGATTCTTCTGGAGCGGATGATGGAGCGGGTCCCGGAGGTCCCGTGGATTCGGGTCCTCTACGCCTTCCCCGGTGCGGTAACGCCGCGGCTGATAGAGGTGATGGCCCAGCATCCCCAGGTCCTTCCGTACCTGGACCTCCCGCTCCAGCATGCCCACCCCGCCGTCCTGCGACGGATGCGCCGCCCCGCCTGTGTACCGCGGGTCTCCCCCCCAGCCGCTTTCGGTCGGTTGGGAAGACTACTTCGTGGAGGCCGGGGAAGTCCGGGTCTCC
>DAOUBO010000245.1:0-3131 GCA_034432695.1 Anaerolineae bacterium
AACTGTGCCTCGTGGACAGGGAGAATCGCCTCTACCGCTTTCACCTCCACCACCACCGTATTAGCCACCAGCAGGTCAATCCGGTATCCGCATTCCAGTTTGAGCCCCTTGTACTCCAGAGGCAACGGTTTCTGGCGTTCAAAGGCGATTCCCTGTAAGTCCAGTTCTCTACAAAGACACTCCTCGTAGGCAGACTCCAGCAACCCAGGCCCCAGGACACGATGAACTTCAATCGCAGCGCCAATAATCGCGCGTGTCAACTCATTGGGATGCATTTAAAGAATCTCCTGTAAAAACTCACCGCAGAGGCGCCGAAAGCTCAGAGTTCTACACTATAACCTATTCTCTGCGCACTCTGCGTCTCGGCGGTAAAACCAACCTTTGCAGGCGACCCCGCTGGACGTCCGGCCGGGCTTCCAGAAGCCGCTCCTGGATGCGCCCGAGTGGCGCGGCCCGGATCTCAGCACTCCCGGCGTGGATGACCGGTGTCCCTTCTCTCGCCGTCATTCCGCCTGACCACATCGTCCAGCATGAACACCCGAAGATCCGATACTGCGGTCAAACGCCTGTCATTGGTCAAAAAAAGCCGACGCTCCCTCCCCTATCGCCGTTGCCGCCTGAATCGCGTCCGGCGTACGCAGGTTATAAAAAGCCCTCAACGCAGCCGCTTTTTCTGCGATCCGAGCAGAAACAGGCACGATAATGAGGCCTGTTGCCTCCAGCAAGATCTCCCGATATTGCCGTGCCAATTCCTGGTCTCCCTGTCGCAGCGGTTGCACCAGCACTTCCAGCAAAGTGATTACCAAGGTGACAATCCTCAGTCTCCCCAGATCCGCCGCTTCAAAGAGCGAACGCACAGCCGGCAGATAAACGGGATGCTCCTCAATCAGGTAGATGAACGGAGCCGTATCCACTCCCACGACCCTGTTGTACAGAGCATTTAACCACTCCACGATTCCCGCTCCCGATCCACATACTCCTGCGCATCTATTCCTTCCCAGACCCCTTTCCCCAGGCCCTGGAGTTCCAGAAGGGCCCGCCGGACCGGTTCCCGCAGCCGACGGCGCACCAGCATGGCCAGATACTCCAGGAGATACAACTGGTCTTCAGGCCCCAGACGCTCTACCTCCACCAGCAGACCTTCGTGTAGACGAGAACCCACCGTCATCCTCATACTCCTATAACCGGCCGACTCTACCTGTATCCATCCGCGTTCATCTCCTCCAGCAGCGCTGCGATGCCGCCTGCGTCGTAGAGCACCGCGCCGTCAAAGGCGACGCCCGATAAAACGGGTAGTGCGCCTCCAGCCCCCAGCGAAGCCCCTCTTCGGTCACCACCACCAGGTCCACCCAGGCCCCCTCCGGCCCCAGCGCCCGCCGCAGGGCCTTCAGCACCTCCGCCCGCTCCTGCTGCCCCATCCTCCCGCCAACCACGACCAGCAGGTCCATGTCCTGATGCGGCTCCCCGCGAGCGGCGGAGCCGAAGAGAACGATGCCCCGGACGTCTGGCCGGGCTTCCAGAAGCCGCTCCTGGATGCGCCCGAGTTGCGCGGCCCGGATCTCAGCACTCCCGGTGTGGACAGCAGGTTCTCGGGCCATAGCACTTGATCAGACGGCCACCGCCGTTCGGCGGGAGACCAGCCATCGGCGAAGGGACTCTTCGCTTTCCCCGCTCCGCCGTCCGGCCAGCAGGCCTTCCACGCCGATGTGCTCATCCAGGTCCGGCCATTCTATCGCGTACCCGTCCCCCAACAATCGCCAGTTCCGCCGCTCTTCTGGACGGGCATAAAACAGGCGCGGATACCACACCAGTGGCACGATGATGCATCGGCCATCCACCAACCTTACCACCAGCTCGTCCTCCGTGACCTCTACCTCCACCGCAGCCGGATCGGTCTCAAACTCCAAAGAACTCATGCCAGGCCTCCAGCAAGACAGATTCATGTTGGAGAACAAGACGGGCTATCTGGTTCAACTCGTGCGCAGCAAATCCCCGGTTCTTCGCCAGTCTCACCGGGTTCAACCAGAACTTAGCAGCCGATGCTCCCGCTTGACATGGATATGCGGCGGCTCTTCTCCATCGGAACTGAAGAACACAAAACTATATGGGCCTTCCTGCAACACAGTGGGCATAGCAAACTCCGAGCATAAAGCCACCTTAACCAGCCTCCGGGAGCCCTGTGGTCAATCGCCATCCACCTGCATTCATCTGCGCCCATCCACGTCCATCCGCGTCCGCTCCCCAAAAATCAGCGTTCATCCGCGTTCATCCGCGTCCGCTCCCTTGAAATCCGCGTTCATCTGCGTTTATCCGCGTCCGCTCCCTTGAAATCCGCGTTCATCTGCGTTTATCCGCGTCCGCTCCCCTGAAAATCCGCGTTCATCTGCGTTTATCTGCGTCCGCTCCCCTACACCACCGCATCCACCATCTCATACACCCTGCGCGCGGCGTAGCCCACCTGCTGGGTGGCCTTATTCGGGCAGACCATCGCGCAGACGCCGCAGCCCATACAGAGCGCCTCTATCACCTCCGCGTACGGCCCGCCCGGCTCCAGCACTCGCGCCCCGTACGGGCACGCCTCCACGCAGAGCCCGCAGGCCGAACAGAGCCGGGTGTTCACCCGTGCCACCGTCCGGACGACCTCCACCTGGCCCCGGGCCAGCAGCGTCGCCGCCCGCATCGCCGCGCCCCGGGCCATCAGAATCGTCTCGTCGGCCGCGCGCGGCGAATGGGCCAGCCCGCAGACGAAAATCCCCCGCCGGGTGAAATCCAGCGGCCGCATCTTCGGATGCTCCTCCCGGAAGAACCCGTAGGCGTCCACCGGCACCCCCAGCGCCTCCGCCAGCGCCCGGTTGTCGTTCGGCTCAATCCCCGTGCTGAGCACCAGCAGCCCGGCCGGAAGCACCACTTCCTCCCCAGCCACCGGCTCCACCAGCCGGACCGTGAGGCCCTCCGGCCCCGCCGTCACCTGCGGCTTATCCGGCAACTCGTAGCGCAGGAAGACCACGCCCTTCTCCCGTGCCAGCCGGTACGCGTCCTCCCGGAACCCGTACGTCCGCATCTCCCGGTAGAGGACGGTCACCCGGGCGTCGGGATTCCGCTCCCGGATCGCCAGCGCGTTGACCACTGCC
>DAOUBO010000246.1:0-10722 GCA_034432695.1 Anaerolineae bacterium
TCCGACCTACAGGCCCGTCAACTGCAATTTTGCGGGTCTGTATGCCCTCCAGCAGATAGTCCCGACCACCAAATATAAACTTGACGGGCCACTACTCTCTATGCAGACAGTTCTGACCCCCAAATTGACGGGCCACTATATCATGGCTCATTTTCGCAAGCGCGCAAGTCCGTTCCGCTTGTGGCGCGATGGGCAACATAAATCTGGCGCTACGGGCCAATTGCCCGTCGGCGACCAGGCAAACTGCTCTGCGGCGCCTCGCCAGGAAATGAAATGCCTCCCAACTTTCCGATGTTGACAAAACAAACGATCGGTGTATATTAGAGGTGAATCTGCGATCACAGATGCCATATGCCCAAGGAGGAGAAATGGCCCGTTGTCCGGAATGCAATGCCATTCTTCCCGTTCCTCCCGATGTCTCCCTCTACGACCGTCTCTACTGCGAGGAATGCGGAGCCCTCCTGGAAGTGGTGAGCCTGGAACCACTGGAACTGGAATATGTCTTTGACTACGAGGACCTGGAGGATGAAGAGTTTGAGGAGTGGGAAGAGGAGGAATGGGAGGAGGAGGAAGACTTTTTTGACGAAGACCTGGACCTGGATGAGGACGAGGAGTGGTGATGTAGGGTCCAACTGCTCGGGAACGCTGGGTTTCTGATGGCGCAGGTTGTCGGCCTGAAGTACAGGTTGGGCGCCTGCGCAACCTTCTCTTTCCCGGCGCTTTTGCCGGACGCTGGAGTCCGGCTGAACAAATGGCCGGAGTGGGACAGGCGGAAGGGGCAGGGTCTGTGAGGGGGCGGGGGAATGATGTCTTGCCTTTTCCCCCGGTTTGTAGTACACTAATCATATCAAATAGAGGTTCCAGTTGGTGGAAGGCAAGGTAAGGAATGGGAATCGCATGAAAGAAGAAGGGCGTAAAAAGGCACTGGAAACGGCTCTGGCAACCCTGACGAAGCGGTTCGGGGACGGCGTGATTATGCGCCTGGGCGAGGCCGCCCAACTCCAGGTGGACGTCATTCCGACCGGCTCTTTATCCCTGGATATCGCCCTGGGGGTCGGGGGTATCCCCCGCGGACGGATCACGGAAATCTACGGTCCAGACGGGTCGGGGAAAACGACGCTGGCGCTCCATATCGTCGCCGAGGCCCAGAAGAGAGGCGGGGTCGCGGCGTACATTGATATGGAGCATGCCCTGGACCCGGCCTATGCGGCGGCATGCGGCGTGGATATTCAGAACCTTTACATTGCCCAGCCGGATACCGGTGAGCAGGCTCTGGAAATCGCTGAGGCGCTGGTCCGTAGCGGTGCTGTGGATGTCGTCGTCATAGACTCGGTGGCTGCGCTGGTCCCGCGGGCCGAGATAGAGGGGGAGATGGGGGATTCCCACCCGGGCCTGCAGGCCCGCCTGATGAGCCAGGCGCTGCGGAAACTGGCTGGCGCGATCAAGCAGTCCAACACGGCGATGGTCTTCACCAACCAGTTGCGGGAGAAGGTGGGGGTCCCCTTCGGCAATCCGGAGACGACTCCCGGTGGGCGGGCCCTGAAGTTCTACGCCAGCGTGCGGCTGGATATTCGGCGGGTGAGTGGTATCAAGGAGAAGGGAGAGGTCATCGGGAGCCGGACGCGCGTCCGGGTCACCAAGAACAAAGTGGCCCCACCCTTCCGGGTCGCGGAGTTTGACATCATTTACGGCAAAGGGATCAGCCGGGAGGGAGATATCCTGGACCTGGCCGTCCAGTACGGCATCATAGAAAAGCGAGGCTCCTTTTACAGTTACCGGGGGGAGAACATCGCCCAGGGTCGGGAAAACGCCAAACAGTACCTGCGAGACCACCCGGACGTGGCGGATGCGATAGAGCAGGTCGTCCGCGAGCGGGCGATGGAATCCCCGCCGCCCCTGATTACCGAGGATGTGGAGCCTGCGTAGGGAAACCTTTGGGGGTTTCCCTTCGCCACGGTGTGGTGCATTTCCCTGTCGTCTGACGACAGGTGGGGTTTGGAGTTGGCCGGAGCAACCGACTGCGGTCGCGCAGTATGAGGGCATAGTTGTGGTTTTTCCCCGGCTCGGAAGGGGCCGGGTATACCCCATCTTGTAACGCGTCCTGCCAGAGAGGGCGTCGCCAAACGACGGAAAAGCGCCCGCCGTGGCCCGGTGCCACGGCGCGCTTTTTTATAGGGCACATCCGGTGGGCGGGCGTATCACGGCGCTGAAAGTTCAGAAGAGGAACCCGGACCGGGTCAGCGTCTATCTGGACGGGCGGTTTGCCTTTGGGCTGGCCGCGATAGAGGCGGCCCGCCTCAAAGTCGGCCAGTTTCTCACCGACGAGGAGATCGCCCGTCTGCGGCAGCGGGATCAGGTGGAGCGCGCGGCGGAGCGGGCGCTGGACCTTCTCTCCTACCGGCCGCGCAGTGAGACGGAACTCCGCTCCCGGCTGGCCGAACGGTACGACGAGGAGGCGCTGGAGGGGGCCCTGGAGCGGTTGCGCCGGAGCGGGCTGGTGGACGACCGGGAGTTCGCCCGCTACTGGGTGGAGAACCGCTTTCAGTCCAACCCGCGTGGGAAGATGCTCCTGCGCCAGGAGTTGCGTCAGAAGGGGCTGGAGGACGAAGTGATAGACGAGGCTCTTGCCGACTACGACGAGGAGCAGGCCGCTAATCGGGCGGCGCAGAAACTGCTTCGTCGCTGGAAGAGCGCGGCGCCCCATCTCCTCCGCCGTCGTCTGACCGACGCACTGTTGCGGCGAGGTTTTCCCTATAGCGTTGTGGGGCCAGTGGTCAACGCGGTTCTCTCCACCGGCCCTACAATAGACTCTCCGGAAGAGGAATAGGCGATGAGTACGTGGATTTGGATCGGGGTATCTCTGGTTGCCCTGGCTGCTGGGGTCGGGATCGGCTATGGCCTGGCCCGCTACTCTGCAGCGGGGATGATTCGCCGGGCGGAGAAGAAAGCCCAGGAGATAATGGAAGAGGCCTCTGGTGAGGCCCAGCGTATCCTGCTGGAAGCCCGGAACCAGGCAGTCCGCCTGCGGGACGAGGCTCAGGCCGAGATAGAACGCTGGCGGAACAACCTGCGCCGGGAGGAGGAGCGCCTCCAGCAGCGGCGGGAGAAACTGGACCAGCGACAGGAGGCGCTGGACAAGCGGGAGCAGGCGCTGAACAAACGGCAGAGCGCGCTGGACCGCCAGCGGAACGAACTGGAGCGCCTGCAACAGGAACGGCTGAAGGCTCTGGAAGAAGTCGCTCAGATGAGCCAGGAGGAGGCCCGGGAGGAACTCCTTCGGATCGTCGCCGAGGGCGCGCGGCAGGAGATGGCCCGGGTCATCCGGGAGATTGAGCAGGAGGCCCGGGAGGAAGGCGAGCAACGGGCCCGTCACATCCTGGCGACGGTCATTCAGCGGATGGCGAGCGAACAGGTCGCCGAACTGACCGTCTCCTCGGTGGACCTTCCCTCCGACGAGATGAAGGGCCGGATTATCGGCCGCGGTGGGCGGAATATCCGTACCTTTGAGCAGGCCGCTGGCGTGGATGTGGTGGTGGACGACACGCCGGAGACCATCACCATCTCCTGCTTTGACCCCGTGCGCCGGGAGGTTGCCCGCCGGGCTATGGAGCGGCTGATTACCGACGGACGCATCCATCCGGGGCGCATAGAGAAGGTCATCGCCGATGCCCGCAAAGAGGTGGAGCAGATCATCCGCGAGGAGGGAGAGCGGGCCGTCTACGAGACGGGCGTTACGGGGCTGCATCCGGAACTGGTCAAGTTGCTGGGGAAACTCCGCTTCCGGACCAGTTACGGCCAGAACCAGCATGCCCATGCCATAGAGACGGCCAAACTGGCTGCGATGCTGGCGGCGGAACTGGGAGCCAATGTGGAAGTTGCCCGTTTGGGTGGGCTGCTCCACGACATCGGCAAGGCGGTGGACTTTGAGGTGGAGGGGACCCATGCCCTGATCGGCGCCGAGATCTGTCGCCGCTACGGGGTGCCGGAGGAGGTCGTCCACTGCGTGGAATCCCACCACCACGAGACGGACCAGCGCAGTCTGGAGGCCATCATCGTGGAAGTCGCCGATGCCATCTCCGGAGCCCGTCCGGGTGCCCGCCGGGAGAGTCTGGAGCAGTACATCAAGCGGATTCGCGCGCTGGAAGAGGTGGCCTCTTCGTTCCCCGGCGTTGCCGAGTCCTACGCCATCCAGGCGGGTCGGGAGATCCGCATCATCGTGAAGCCCGAGGAGGTGGACGACCTGGGTGCCATCCAGTTATCCCGGGACATCGCCCGCAAGATTGAGGAGGGGATGGAGTACCCCGGCCAGATTAAGGTGACGGTGATCCGGGAGACGCGGGCGGTGGACTACGCCAAATGATCGGGCGGAAACAGCAACAGGGGCAGGATAAGCCTGCCCCTGTTGCTGTGGTGGACCCGGAGGGACTCGAACCCTCGACCTTCTCAATGCCATTGAGACGCGCTCCCAGCTGCGCCACGGGCCCATCAGGTGGAGCTGAGGGGATTCGAACCCCTGACCTCTTCAGTGCGATTGAAGCGCTCTCCCAGCTGAGCTACAGCCCCAACCCGTATTATATTTTACCGCGGAACCCCGGATTGTCAAGTGGCCAGCAGGGGAGAAAAAGGGGGGTTGCGGCGGCGAAGCCGCCGCAAAACCTCCCTCTCAGACGTTGACGTCTGGCGCGAGCGCCCGGGAAGGCTATTTCCAGTCGGCGCACCCAGGGCGAGCGCGACTTCGGTCGGCGCAACGGCACCGTCAAACCGTGTCCCAACCTTCGGCCAGCCCCGGCCACAGCAGCGGAGGCCCTATGTCCAATCTGGAGCGGGAGATTCTATCCCAACCCGAAATTCTGGAGAGCCTTCTGGACGGATGGGGAACGGCAGAGCGGGTGGCCGCGGCGATTCGCCAGCGCACACCCCGGTTCGCTGTCCTGGCCGCGCGGGGGAGTTCCGACAACGCCGCGCGCTACGGGCAGTACCTGCTGGGTGCGGTGAACGGGCTCCCGGTGGCCCTGGCGACGCCCTCCCTTTTCACCCTCTACCGTCAGCCCCCGCGCCTGGCCGACGCGCTGGTCATCGCCATCTCCCAGTCCGGGCAGTCGCCGGATATCGTGGCCGTGGTGGAAGAAGGGCGGCGCCAGGGCGCCCTGACGGTGGCGATCACGAACGACCCTGAGTCCCCCCTGGCCCGGACGGCGGAGCACGTCTTCCCACTCCGGGCCGGAGTGGAGCGCAGCGTCGCGGCGACCAAGACCTACACGGCATCCCTGGTCGCCCTGGCGATGCTCAGCGCGGCGCTGGCCCAAAGCGCCGATATGAGGGCAGACCTGAGGAAAGTCCCGACATGGGTTGGGGAGGTGATCCGGACGATAGAGGAAGTCCGACGGGCCAGCGAGCGGTATCGCTATATGGAGGCCTGCGTTGTCATCAGCCGGGGCTATAACTACGCGACCGCCTACGAGATCGCGCTGAAACTGAAGGAACTGACCTACGTCCTGGCGGAACCCTACTCCTCCGCGGATTTCCAGCATGGCCCCGTCGCGCTGGTGGAGCGGGGGTTTCCGGTCTTCGCCATCGTTCCGGAGGGGCGGGTGACCGCCGAGATGGAAGCCTTCCTGCGGCAGTTAAAGGAGCGGGAGGCGGAACTGGTGGTCATCTCGGCGCGGCGGGAAGCGCTGGCCTTCGCCCAGACCCCTCTTCCCATCCCGTCGGGGATCCCGGAGTGGCTTTCCCCCGTCGTCGCGGTCGTTCCGGGCCAGATGTTCGCGCTGGGATTGACGCTGGCACGGGGCCTGGACCCGGACCATCCCCGCGGCCTGCGGAAAGTGACGCGAACGGAATAGCCGGGCCTGCGGGCCTTTCGCAACAATGTTTGCCACTCCGGGCAACTTCGGGTATAACCTTAAGTGGGGAGGGAGCGGCCCGTGAGACGGTTCTGGCTGGCTTTTCTCGCTCTGGTCCTCTCTGCCTGCGCCCGGCCCTCGCCGACGACGGAGGGCGTCCCGGCGACGGAGCCTCCGTCGCCCGTGCCTCTCTCCGGTCCTGTCCGGCCCGCCGCCGTCGCGGGCTCCTGGTATCCGGGTGACCCGGAAACCCTGGCCCAGATGGTGGACGAGATGCTGGAGGCGGAGCCCGCGGTGGATGGGGCTCCCGTTGCCCTGATCGTTCCCCACGCCGGGTACGCCTTCTCTGGCCCTGTCGCTGCGGCGGGCTTCCGGCAACTGGCTAACGGGGACTACGACGTCGCCGTCATCGTCGCCAGCGACCATCAGGCCCCCCTCTCCAACCCCGTCTCCGTCTGGGCGGAGGGCGGGTTTGAGACCCCGCTGGGGGTCGTCCCGGTGGACGCGGACCTCGCGCAGGCCCTCATCCGGGCCGACCCGCGCATCACCGACGACCGCGCGCCCCATCAGGGGGAACACCCGATAGAGATAGAACTCCCCTTCCTGCAGCGGGTCTGCCCCCGGTGTCGCATCGTTCCGGTCCTGATGGGCACAGACGAGGAGACGGTCGTCCGGGCCCTGGCCGACGCTCTCCTGAAGGCCCTTCCCGGACGGCGGGCGGTGGTCGTCGCATCGTCTGACCTTTCCCACTACCCGCGGCGGGAGGACGCGCTGGCGGGGGACGGGGCCACGCTGGCCGCCATAGAGACGGGCGACCCGGATCGGGTGCGGGAGGCCATCGCGACCATGATGGGGCGGGGTATCCCCGGCCTGGTGACCTGTGCCTGCGGGGAGGGGCCGATTCGGGTGGCGATGCGGGTCGCGGCCGGTCTGGGCGCGGAGACCGTCTCGGTCCTGAAGTACGCCAATTCCGCCGATTCCCCCTACGGTGACCCCAACCAGGTGGTTGGCTACGGGGCTGTGATGTTCTGGCACTACGTCCCGCCTGACCTGACGCCCGAACGGAAGGAGGCCCTGCTGGGCCTGGCCCGCCACACGCTGGAAGCGTACCTGCGGGATGGGACGATGCCCTCTTTTGAGACGGAGGACCCGGTCCTGCGGCGCCCTGCGGGCGCGTTCGTGACCCTGCGAAAGGGCGGAGAACTGCGGGGATGCATCGGTCGGCTCCGGGCCGATACCCCGCTCTACCGGGTGGTCCAGGAGATGGCCGTCGCCGCGGCGACCGAGGACCCCCGTTTCCCTCCGCTGACCCGGCAGGAACTGGATGCGGTTGCTCTGGAGATCTCCGTTCTCTCCCCTTTCCGGCGCGTGACCGACCCGGCCTGGATTGAGGTGGGCACCCACGGCCTTCTGCTCATCAAAGGAGGCAGTCAGGGGCTCCTGCTCCCCCAGGTCGCTGTGGAGGAGGGATGGGGCCGGGAGGAGTTCCTGGACGGGGTATGCCGGAAGGCGGGCCTTTCCGCCGGGTGCTGGCGGGAAGGCGCGACGCTCTACACGTTTACGGCCCAGGTATTCGGAGAGTAGCGAATGACACTGCCTTCCATCCCGACCCGGAAGGAGACGATCCAGGCCTGGAAAGAGCGGGGCGGGCAAATCGCCGCCGTCCTGCCCATCCACTACCCCCGCGCCCTCCTGCGGGCCTTCGGGTTTCTCCCCGTGGAGGTCTGGGGGCCGCCGGGGGTGGACGCCGGCCGCGCCGTGGCCCACCTCCAGCCCTACGTCTGCTCCATCGTCCGCAACGCCCTTGCCTTCCTCCTCGGCGGCGGGCTGGAGGTCGCCGATGTCCTCGTCGTCCCCCATGCCTGCGATTCCCTCCAGGGGCTGGGGAGCATCTTGCTGGACTTCGTCCGGCCCCGGCAGCCTGTCTTCCCCTTCTACCTCCCCCGCGGCCGCCGGGAGAGCGACCTGGCGTTCCTGGCCGACGAGTGCCGCGCGCTCTACCGCGCCCTGGCGGAAATCACCAGCCGGTCTCCGACCGACGAGGCGCTTCTGGAGTCCGTCTACCGGGAGGAAGAGGCGGACCGCCTGCTGGCAGACCTCTATGCCCGTCGGCGGACCCTCCCTCTCGGCGACCCGGCCTTCTACCGGCTGGTGCGGGCGCGCGAGTACCTGCCGGCGGAGACCTTCGCCGACCTGGCCCGTGCCTTCCTGGAGGAGCCCGCTGCCGACCCGCGCGACGGGGTTCCCATTCTCCTTTCCGGCATCGTCCCGGAGCCGATGGCACTTTTAGACGCCGTGGATGAGATGGGGGGCCTTGTCGTCGCCGACGATCTGGCCTGTTGCGGGCGACGGCTCTACCCTCCGGGCCGGAGTTCGGACCCCTTCCGCCGGATGGCCGAGCGCATCCTCAGCGGTCCGCCCGATCCGACCCGTGGGAGCCCCATTCGGGAGCGGCTGGAACATCTGGTGCGGACGGCGCGCCAGACCGGCGCGCGCGGCGTCGTCTTCTACGACGTCAAGTTCTGCGAGCCGGAACTTTTTGACCTTCCCCTTCTGCGCCGCGGCCTTCAGGAGGCGGGCCTCCCGTCGGTTCACATTGAGGTGGACCTGAGCGACCCGCTCTCCCACCAGACGCTGACCCGAATGGAGGCGTTTCTGGAGATGGTCCGATAGTGGGAACGCTGTACCTGGTCGGCACACCTATCGGCAATCTGGAGGACATCACTCTGCGTGCCCTTCGGGTCCTGCGGGAGGTCTCCCTCATCGCCGCGGAGGACACCCGTCGGGCGCGGGTGCTGCTGTCCCACTACGGCATCTCCACCCCGGTTGTCAGTTTCTTTGAGGGGAACCGGGTCCGACGGACGGAGCAGATTCTCCGGCAACTGGAGGAAGGGGACGTGGCGGTCATCTCGGAGGCGGGGATGCCCGGCCTCTCCGACCCCGGCTATGAGTTGGTCCGGGCCGCTCTGGAGCGGGGGTTCCCCGTCACGGCGGTCCCCGGCCCCACCGCGCCGGCCGTCGCGCTGGTCCTCTCCGGCCTTCCCACCGACCGGTTTCTCTACCTGGGGTTTCTCCCCCGCCGGAGGGCCCAGCGAGTGGCCCTGCTGCGAGAGGTGGCCGCGGTTCCCTGGACGCTGGTCGCTTTTGAGGCTCCCCACCGACTCCTGGAGGCGCTGGAGGATATAGAGGCTGTCCTGGGCGACCGTCCCATCGCGGTCTGTCGGGAATTGACCAAGATGTTTGAGGAAGTCTGGCGGGGGACCGTCTCCGGGGCCCGCGCCCACTTCGCCGCCGAGGAGCCGCGCGGGGAGTTCACCCTCGTCATCGCCGGCTCGCCGGAGAGGGCGCGCTGGTCGGAGGAAGAGGTGCGGGCCGCGTTAAAGGAGCGTCTGGAGGCGGGGGCCCCTCCCTCCCAGGCCGCACGGGACGTCGCCGTTCGGGCGGGATGGCAGAGAAGCGAGGTCTACCAACTGCTTGTCAGAAGGGATGAGGCCGGTGATTGAGGTCCGGGACTTTCATCTGACGTACCCCGACGGCCGGGAAGCCCTGCGGGGGGTCCATCTGACCCTGAAGGAAGGAGAAAAGGTGGCACTGGTGGGACCGAACGGCGCGGGGAAGTCCACGCTGATGCTGGCCCTGGTGGGCCTGCTGAAAGGGAAGGGAACCATCCGGGTCTTCGGGGAGGACCTGACCGACGGGAACGCGCGCCGCATTCGGGCGCGCGTTGGTCTGGTCTTCCAGGACCCGGACGACCAGTTGTTCTCTCCCACCGTTTTTGACGACGTGGCCTACGGGCCCCTCTACGCGGGGCTGCCGGAGCCGGAGGTCCGCCAGCGCGTCCGGCGCGCGCTGAGCCAGGTGGGGCTGGAGGGGTTTGAGGGACGGCTCTCCCACCATCTGAGCGAGGGGGAGAAGAAACGGGCTGCGATCGCCACCGTCCTGGCGATGGAGCCAGAGGTCCTGCTTTTAGACGAGCCCTCGGCGGGGCTGGACCCGCGAGCCCGTCGGCGGTTAATGGAGGTTCTGCGGGCTCTCCCGCAGACGATGCTGGTGGCGACCCACGATCTGGGGCTGGTGGCGGACCTCCTGCCCCGAACGGTGGTGATGGACGGCGGGGTGGTCGTCGCCGACGGCCCCACCGCCGCCCTCCTGACCGACGAAGCGCTGCTGGAGCGCCACGGGCTGCGGTAGCGCTACGGGGCCCTCTCCTCACCGAAGGAGAGGTGGACCCGGCCTTCCGGGTCCCAGGTGGAGACCGCGAAGAAAGGCGGTGAGCAGGGCCCCATAGCCAGCGCCCGTTCCAGGATGACCGGCACGTCCGCCACGACCTCCATGCTGGGGAGTTCCCGGATAGGGACCCAAACCGGAGTTCCCTCGTCGGACGGTCGGACGTCGCGGCGGAGGGCGCGCGCGGTGAAGACGAAGAGCAGGACTCCTGGCTCCGGTCCGCTGGGGGCGACGTGGATGATGCCGCAGAGCCTCAGGTCGGCGATGGGCACACCGGCTTCTTCGGCGATCTCCCGCCACGCGGCCGAGCGGACGTCCTCTCCCGGCTCCACGTGGCCGCCGATGCCGGTATATCGGCCGGGGCACGGCCGGCGCGTCCGCGTCGTCTGCTCCCGCCCGCTCTATCCCGGCGTGCCGATCCGGACCGAAATCTGGAAACTGGAAGAGGGGAAGGCCGTCTTCCGGACGGTCAACGCCCGGACCGGGGAGGTGGTGCTGGACCGGGGCGTGGTGGAGTGGGTGAGCCGGGAGGAGGCAGCCCGCCGCGCGCGGGGTGAGATCCGCTTTGACGGGCGGGTGGCGATCGTGACAGGCGCCGGCCGGGGCCTGGGCCGCGCCTACGCCCTGGAACTGGCCCGCCGGGGCGCCCGGG
>DAOUBO010000247.1:0-1782 GCA_034432695.1 Anaerolineae bacterium
GAGAGAGCGTGGACCGTTGGGCACGGAGTGGACTGGCCTTCCTCGCGCTGCTCTTTTCCCTTGCGGCCTGCAGGGGTACGGCTTCCCCAACCCCCACGCGGCCGGGGGGCGCCGGTCCCCCTCCCGCTGGAGTCTGTGCCGGGGGAGTGGCGGCTGGAGGTCTCCGTCCACGCCCGGACGGCCGTTCAGGGCCACCGATGGGCACGATTCGTGCAGCGCCCCCTCGCTTTCTGGAACCTGGCCCAATTGGGGCCGCGGAGGGCCGCTCTGAAGGTTCCTCTGGATATCCCCCTGGTCCGACAGGAGGGGGACACAGTCTCCGGCGTCCTGGTCTGGGAGTGGCGGGGGGAGCGGCTGGAACTCTGGTGGACCCCCGGTCCGGCGAAGCGGCTGACATGGGATACCGCCCGGATGGTTGCCGAAGCGACCCACCCCGTTACTGGAGGCGTGGAGATCGCAGGGCCCGAAGAGGGGATGTGGGGCGGGCGAACAGGGTTCCGGTTCATGGAGCACTGGCCGGAGGGGGCCGCGGAGGTCCTGCTGGTTCAGGGGGCCGACTACCGGCTCTATCTCCTCCGGTTGTGGGGAGCCAACAGGGGATCGCTATCCTCCCTGTTCCAGCAGATCCGGGAGACCTTCCGGGTGGATTAGGATAGCAACCGTTTCTGCTCGCCACCCTGCCCCGGCGAGACGAAAACGCGCCCGCTCTTATTCTTCCACGGGGCGGTCCTCCGAACCCGACAACGTGCCGGGAACGATGTAGACCTCCCGCCGGTACGGCTTCACCTGTTGGGCCACCTGCTCTTTCAAGATGTGCCCGGAGACGTGCATCAGCGTGTCGTTAAAATCCGGGTCTTTGACCATCCCGGCCAGGCAGGGGTAGTGGTGATGGAGCATCCCGGCCTGGAACTCCGCCTCGTCCACGGAGACCCCCACCAGTCCCTGGGCCACGTAGCGCGCACACCCGCAGACCGCATCCCGCAGGACTTCCACCGCGACGATGGTTCGGGTCTCCGGGTCCACCGTGACCCGCAGTTCCGGCCTCCCGAAATGACGGGCGAACTCCGCGATGAGCGGGTCGTTGTACTCGGTCTGGTAGCGGCGGATGTTGTACGTCGTCTCCGTCAGGGAGCAGAGGGGTTTGGGGGTGACGCAGGCCACCCCCATCTGGGCCAGCCAGCCGCGCAGTTGGCGGGCCAGCCCGCGCGGCAGCCACTCCTCCCGGTCCACCGGCGCGATGACGGCCTTTGCCCCCGTCATCCGCACCACCTCCGGCACTAACTCCGCCACCCCCGGATGCTCCCCGAAGGCCAGGACCAGGTCGGCGGGGGGGAGGTCATCGGGCAGGTAGTCCTCCGGGTAGTCTATGACGGGTGGGTAGGAGGGCGGCGCCTTCCAGACGTGGATCTCCCAGTCGGCGGGCGCGTGGGCGCGGAGGTTCTCCACGTGCCGCTGGCCGTATTCGCCGGTGATGATGGCCAGTATGCGCATGGCATCCTTCCTTATAGAACATATCTAAAAATTCGTTCGTAGTCGTTCGTAGTGAGGCACCGCTGCGCTTCGTGGCCGTTCGTAGTGAGGCACGAAACGAAGTGAAGTGCCGTTTTTTAACGCCACTCCGCTTCGCTTCGTGGCTGACTACGAGCGCTTCGCTGTTCGTAGTGAGGCATCGTTTGTAGTGAGGCACGAAACGAAGTGAAGTGCCCGTTTGTAGTGAGGCACGAAACGAAGTGAAGTGCCGTTTTTTAACGCCACTCCGCTTCGCCTCGGCGCGAGCGCCTT
>DAOUBO010000248.1:0-2584 GCA_034432695.1 Anaerolineae bacterium
CCGTGAGGGGGACTTGACAAAACGTGTCCGCCGCAAAATCCCCTCAATTTCCCCTCCCCTCTCCCGCCGCCGAAGGCGCGCGGGAGAGGGGGGGGGGCAGGGGGTGGGGGGAGGGCACCAGGCGGCAAAAATGCCGCCAGCCAAAAGGGTCACCCATTTCGGGTGAAAATGAACCATCCCAAAGTCCAGTAGGAGGAAAGCCCGGGGTTGCAGGGGTGCATCTCAATTTCCTGGCAGGGCTCCGGGAACCCGTTTTCCGCATCTTCTCATTGGTGCGGCGGAGCCGCCGCACCAATCTGTCTTTCTTGCCTTCGCAGAGCAGTTTGCCTGAAAACTGAAATGCGTCCGAGCCCGCACGCGCATTGACAACAGAGGCGAAGCGGTTAAACTATACGGGGATGCGATGGACGAGCAGCGACTGGTAGCCGCCGCCCGGCGAGGAGACCTGGACGCGTTCAACGAACTGGTCCTGGCCTACCAGGACCGGCTCTATAACCTCGCGTACCGTATTCTGGGAGACCCGGCTATGGCCGAGGACGCTGTCCAGGAGGCCCTCATCGCTGCCTACCGGGCGCTGGAAACCTTTCGCGGCGGCTCGTTCCTCGCCTGGCTTCGCCGCACCGTTGTCAACCGCTGCTACGACGAACTGCGGCGCCGGAAGCGCCGCCCCACCGTCTCGTGGGAGTCCTTCGGCGAACTGGACGAAGAGGCCAACCCCTTCCTGGTCAACGGGCACCCGAATCCCGAAGAGGCAGCCCAGCAGGCCGAACTCTCGGACTTCCTTCAAGCCGCCATTCGGGCCCTTCCTCCCGATCAGCGTGTCGTGCTGGTTCTTTCCGACGTGGAGGGGATGGACTACGAACAAATTGCCCGCACGCTGGGCGTTCCTCTGGGGACAGTCAAATCCCGCCTGGCGCGGGCACGGGCCCGGCTGCGGGACTACCTTCAGGCCCGGCCGGAACTTCTCCCCAGCGCCTATCGTCTTAAACACAGCGATGAAGAACCTCCTTTCGCTGATCCGACGAATCGCTGATACCCGGACGGACGAGCAACTCTCCGCCTATCTGGACGGAGCGTTGAGCCCGCGCGAGCGGGCCCGGCTGGAGGCCCGGCTGGCGCGGGACCCCCGATTGCGGGCCCGGCTGGAGGCACTGCGCCGGACCGTCTCGCTGGTTCGGGCGATGCCCCCTGCCCGTGCGCCGCGCAACTTCCTCCTGACGCCCGCGATGGTAGCGGAGCCCCGCCCGGCCCCGGCGCGTGTCGCTGCGCGCCGCCTCCGCCCGGTCGCGCTGACCTTCGCGACCGCCCTCAGCGGTCTGGCCTGTGCTCTCCTCCTGTTGGGCAATCTCTTCTCCGCCGGGTTGGGGGGGCCGCAGGCCGCAGTACCCGCTCCGATGGGAGCCTACGAACTGCCGGCCCCGACTGCGCTCAAGACCGTACCGGGCGGCGAGGCCACAGAAACGGCCCCGGCGGAGGCCCTCCGTTCCGCTGGCCTGCTCTCGGAAACGCCGTCTCCGGAGGCCGCGGGAGCCCTCCAAACGCCGCCCCCGGCCCCTCGGGGTTGGGAAGAAACGCCCCATCCCCTGGAGTCGGAGCCTGTAGGGGGTATGGGAGGAGGCGGCGGCTGGGCCCCAGGAGGCGTGGATGGCTTTCCTCCTCCCCCCTCCGAAGAGGGAAAGGAGGAGGGCGGAGCGCTTTTCCAGGTGGAGACAGTTACCCCCGAGCAGGCCCTTCGCGCTGCCCTGCCGGAGGAGGCGACGGTGACGCCGGAGCCGATGCCCGGACCTTCGCCTCCACCTGTACCTCTGGCGAGGCCCGGCGGGCTGGAGAGGCCGCCCCTGCTATCCTGGCTCCCCGTCGTCGGCATGGCCCTGCTGACGGCGGCCCTGGCGGTTCTGACGGTGCGCTCCTGGCGCGTCCGGTGAGAGCGACCATCGCGGCGGAAAGGTCCACCTGATGGCCGAACATCCCCAACTCAACTACTGCCCTCAGTGCGGGACGCCGCTTGAGGACCGGGAAGCCTACGGTCGGGTCCGGCGGTACTGTCCGGCCTGCGACCTGTTCATCTTCCGGGACCCCAAGGTCGCCGCGGCGGTGCTTGTGGAGCAAGGTGGGAGGGTCCTGCTGGTCCGGAAGGCCTATGGGCGTGCCCGGGGCCGCTGGAGCCTCCCCGCAGGCTTCGTGGAGTACGACGAGGACCCCGCGATGACCGCTGTCCGGGAATGCCGGGAAGAGACGGGGCTGGAGGTGGAACTGACGGGGATTCTGGACATCCTCCCTGGCGCAGGCCCACCAGGAGAGGCCAGTTTCACCATTGTCTACCGGGGGAAGGTCAGGGGTGGGGAACTTCGCGCCAGCGACGACGCGGATCAGGTCGGTTTCTTCTCTGTGGACGACCTGCCGCCGCTGGCCTACGAATCCACCGTCCGCGCGCTTCGGCGGTGGAAGGAGGCTGCCCAGCGTTCCGGTCCATACTGAAGTTCGGCCTTTGCCAACCCGTGCTGTGAATTCTAAACGCCGAGGGCATATTGCCGGCGCAGGATAAACGCTACGGATGTCAGAAGCACTCGCCAGGCCAGGCCCC
>DAOUBO010000249.1:0-1611 GCA_034432695.1 Anaerolineae bacterium
ACCGGGTTCGCCCAGCAGCAGCACCGGAGCGTTACAACGAGCGATAGCACGGGCATAATGAATGACCCGCCGCATGCGTGTACCCCACCCCAAAATGTCATCAAAGGTCACGACAGCCTGTGTTCCCATAATGTGGCGGGCCAGTTGTCGGGCCTCCTGAACGGGCCTCAACGTGATAACGAAACCATTGGGATGGTTCCCTTCCCGCATCACGTCCAGGGAAGCCATAACCCGGTGCGGCTTGTGGGGATCGCCCAAGGCGACTTCTCTTTCCGGCATCGGGGTGTGATCGGAAAGGCATCTTTGGACTTCTAAAGGCAATTTGACCAGCGAGTCCAATGGTCGCCCTGGCGCAGTCGTATGGGAAATGCCCAGGATATCCCCGGCGCTGGCATTCAGATGGGTGACCACACCCCGGGCATCCAGGAATATAATGCCGCCTCGCATAGCCTGCAGAGCGGTTTTCAGTTCCGTCAGGTGCCGGTGAGCCTGAACCAGGCTGGCGTCGGCCTGCAACTGGTTTTCAATCGCCCGCGCGGTCGCCATGACCAGCCCCAGAGTGTGCGGATGGGCGCATTCCGCCGGGGTGATGATCCCGATCACCCCGATCACGCGACCGCAGGGGTCATGAATGGGAGCCGCACTGCCCGAAAACCGGTGCAGGCTCTTGAAGAAGTGCTCGGCTCCCACTACCTGGACCGGGGCGCCTTCACACAGCGCCAGGGCCGCTGCATTGGTGCCCAGACAATCCTCTGCCATCAGGATGCTTTCCGTAAATCCACAACCGTATAATGTATCTCGTAGCCACCGATCACCCAGGGATTCCAGAACGACAAGATGCTGGTTGGTCAGATAGACAACGATTCCCAACTCGCCCGCAAACTGGTAAATGTCTTCCATCAGCGGTCGGGCAATAGCAAGCAACTCAAAATGTTCCTCGCGCTGCTGTTCCAGCTCTTCCGATGTACAGCGAACCAGCCGGGGAATAGCCTGGGGATCCAATCCGGCACCCCGGCAACGAATCCAGGAACGCGCAATCACCGGATCCAACGAGAAGAGAGGCAATGTTCCCTCTTGAACAAACTTCTCCCAAAGCAAGGTTAATCCACGTACATCATAAGGGTACGCTGTCGGTAACATCGTCCAACCTCCTCGCTGCCTTTCTTCATTCTGCGGGCAAAACCTGCAAAAATCTGCGTCCCATTGCTGGTAAAACAATTGCTTTCAGGTAAGTCTACGCCCATCGTTATAGCGGCGGTTTTGTTGCTGCCCTGGAGGTCCCTCGTATTGCCCGGTGAATGTTTGGGTATAGCATCCACACCGTCGCCCCGCCAAAGAGGATGCCGGTGATCACCCGCCGCAGGGGGGTGCTCTCCACGGCGACAAACCCCGCCGTGGGGAAAAGAAGCACCAGAATCTGACTGACGAACTGAATCCCCCCGTCCAGGACGACCGGCACCAGGCCGAAGAGAAGATAGGCCCAGAACGGCAGGGGCCGCCAGCGGCGGGGCGGCGGGGGGCAGCACCCCGGTTGTTCCCGCGCTTCCCCCCCGTCCGACGGGCCTACCTCTTCGGCTCGGTTACCCGCCCCGGAGAGATGGGGGCTCAATC
>DAOUBO010000250.1:0-3665 GCA_034432695.1 Anaerolineae bacterium
CCCCGCTCCCCCTTGCCGTCCCCCCACCAGTAGAGGGCCAGGGTATCCTCCACGGCGGGGCCCCGCTCCTCGTCGGTGTAGCCCACGGTGAGGGTGAAGGTCTGGCCCGGGGCCAATCCGGCGGGCTGACCGGTGGCGCTGTAGACGACGGTGATCTCAAAGAAGTGGCCGACATCCACCAGGTTGCCCGGAGACGGAACTTCCCGGGCGGAGCGAGGGGTGTAGGTGAGGACGACGGTCCCGGTGAAAGCCCCGGGCGGGAAGGTCAGGGTGGTTCGGTCGCGCGCGGAGGTGAGGGAGCCGCCGGTGGGAGGGATGACGGCGGTGAGGGGGGGGACAAAGCTGAGGATGAAGAGGCCGCCGGCAAAGTCGGCGGCGTAGATGTAGTCGCCTGCCACGTCCAGGTGGAAGGTGGATCCGGGGGTGTCGTAGTACCCCAGTTCCACCGGACGGGCGGGGTCCGAGACGTCCAGGACGCGGACCCCTCTGGCGTTGTTGGCGATGTAGGCCAGGTTCTCCCGGAGCATCAGGGCGTCGCCGGTAGCGGGGAGATTGAATGTGCTGACCAGGGTCGGGGTATACGGGTCCTGCCGCCGGAAAACCATGAACTGGTCGCCGACAGTATACAGGTACTCTCCCGATACGGCGATGTCCGCAATCGTTTCATACAGGGGGGAGTACCTGCTGCGAAGGACGGGGGCATCCGGGTCGGAGACGTCCAGGACGGCCAGGAGGGAAGAGCCTCCCACGTAGGCATAGTTGCCGTCCACCGCCACCGCCTGCGCATTCTGGTTCAGGTAGCAACCTTTCTGCACAGGCGAGGATGGGCTGGAAATATCCAGAATACACATTCCGGTGTATTGGCGAATCACGTAGGCGTAGTTTCCCGCCACGGCGATATAGGTTACCGTTCTGGTCGTCGGCTGGCTCTGTCCCAGGAGGACCGGCTGAGTGGGGTTGGAGACATCCAGGATGGAGAGGCGATCGGTTCCGAGGTACAGGCGATCGCCTTCCGCCAGGATGGCTCTGGATGGGGAGGCCGGGTAGGCCCTCACCGGGGTCGGGCGGGAGGGGTCCGCCACCTGGACGATGCGAGTATCGGTGAGCCACTGGGAGACGTAGAGGTAAGAGCCTGTCCGGGCGACGCCGTTGGCATACTCCATAACGAAGAACCGCGCGACTTCAACGGGGTTACTCGGGTCTGCGATCCGGACGATGCGCAGGCCGCCGGGGTCGTCGGCAACGTAGGCGTAATCCCCCGCCAGGGTTACGGCGTGGGCAAGCCCCCAGGGCAGGTTGCAGAAGCCGATCTGCCGGGGGCTGGAGGGAGTGGAGACGTCCAGGACCCGCAGCGCGCTGGTATCCGCAACGTAGATGAGGTTTCCGGAGATGGCCACATCGTAGGTCCAGTTGGGGGTATCATACGTTCCCACCAGGTTCGGGCTGGAGGGGGTGGAGACGTCCACGAGCAGCACGCCCTGGTTTCCGGCCGCGATGGAGGCCAGGCGGCCGTCTGCGGCGAGGCCGAAGGCCTGGGTGCTTATAGACAGGGTGTACGTGCCCACCTGGGTGGGGCTTAACGGATTGGAAACGTCCACGACGTAGAAGCGGGCCCCGCTGACAGTGTAGGCGTAGTTTCCAGCCACTGCGATGAGCGCGCCGCTCTCCGGGAACTGTCCCAGAGGTTGCGGGGATGCGGGGTTGGAGATGTCCAGAATCTGGAGCCCCTTTCCGGTCACGGTAACGTAGGCCCGGTTGCCGGCGATGGCGATGCGTCTGGCGTCGGCCTGGAAGTCCACCGTGCCGACGACGGTGGGATGGGCCGGGTCGGCAACGCTGAAAATCCACAGCCGCGCGCGGTATTCGTCGCCGATGAGGTAGACGTAGTTCCCCACCACGGCGAGGTCCTGAACGATGCCGGGCAGGACCTCGGACCAGCCGACGAAGGTGGGATGGGCGGGGTCGGAGATGTTCAGGACCACCAGGCGGGGGCCCATGCCGATGTAGGCGTAGGAACCGGCCACGGCGGTCCGAAGAACCGGGCCGCCCAGCTGGGCCACCAGTTCCATGTTCCGGGCATCCGGCGACGGGGCACCGGATGCCGGATACAGGCCGGACGGCCCGGACGAAGACAGTTTGCCCCCTCCCTGCGCCAGACCAGCATCGGTCAGCAGGGCAACGGAAAGGATCAGGAAGGGCACTGCAAGGAGAACCGGTATGGCGATAGAGGCCCGCAGGCTTCTCGTCATGGTTCACCTCCTTCTATGCGAATCGGCGCTCTTCGGCCAGGGGCAGGCAACTGCACTCCAGGGGCGCGGGCCGCAGGCCCACAAGGCGCCACATCTGGGGGGTCTCCTTGCAGAGGGCGATGCGGACTCCCGGAAAGGTGGCCCGCAGCCGCTCTACCAGACGCCGGTAGAGGAGGGCCCGGGCCGGAATCCGGCGCTTCGGGCCGTCGGGAACGGTTGGGACATTCAGCACCGGGCTCTCCGGGTACCGCCGCCGCAGGAAATGGAGGAGGCGGGGGTCCGGCCGGTAACTGCCCAGGGTGACCAGTTCCGGCGTGCAGTAGGCCCGGATGGCGTCCACCAGGCGGTCATACTCGCCGAGGGCTGTGGCCTCGTCGTAGCCGAAGTCCCGCAGGTCAAAGATGGGGTCAATCCGAAGGCGGATGCGATAGCCGGCCCCCTGGAGTTGCCGGAGGGCCTCCAGGCGGCTTTCCAGCGGGGGGGTGTCCTCCTCGGTTCGGTCAATGACCACCTGGGGGTTCACACTGGCGACGTGGATCACCCGCCCCGGCGCCAGGTGGGCCAGGTCCAGGTAGTTCCCGACCGTCTCCGGTCCGGCTTTGGTGAGGACGTGCAGCATCCCGCTGGGATGGCGGTCCAGGAGGGGGAGGAGGTGGCGGCTGAGGCCGGTAAGGGGGTCCAGCAACCGCCCGTCGGCCAGTTCGCCGATGTTGAACATCACCCGCCGCCCCCGGGCGGCTTCCCGCTGCAGGACCCGTTCCAGTTGCTCCAGGCCGCGCTCCACGTTGGAGGCGACGCGGACGTAAGGGAGAAAACGGAAGGTCAGGCTGAGATAGCAGTAGTGGCAGCCGAGGGGACAGAAGGTCTCGGCGGTGAACTTCCAGAAGGGCGCGCAGAGGAGGCCCCGGGGCGGGCGGAAGAGGTCCACGAAGGGGGCCGAGCGGGGGCCGATGTAGACGGTGTGACGGTCGGTGGGCCAGTCCCGCAGGGCCTGCTCTTCGGGCACGGGAATGAAAGCCGCGTCGGGCAGGGCGCGCCGGAACCGCTCCACGACGGGAGTGGAGAGGGCCTGCTGATGGATAAAGACCCGGTGGATGCGAACCATGCCAGTGCGAGTCCCGCTGGTACCTGCTATGGGGAATTGCAGGCCGAGTAACTGCCCACCTCACCTCTCCCCCGGTGGCTGCGCTGCCACCTCTCCCCTGAACCGCCAGGAGTCGTGCCCCCATTGCGGCGCCCGCGTCTTTGAACTGGCCGCCTGCCCCCGCTGCGGCACCGCCTACCTGGTCGGGCGGGAGTCCGGAGGACGCCTCTACCAGCCCACCCTCCAGGACGAGATGAGCCCCTGGCTCTCCTACTTCATCCTCACCGAAGGCGTCCCCCCGCCCGACGAGGACGAAGCCGTCGCCTCCGGAC
>DAOUBO010000251.1:0-2122 GCA_034432695.1 Anaerolineae bacterium
CCCTACCGCATCCGCACCGTCCTCAAGCGCAAGCCCGGCACCAAACGGGGGGAGAACCAGTGGATCACCATCCCCTTTGAGCAGGCGATCCGGGAGATCGTGGAGGGCGGCGACCTCTTCGGCGAAGGGCATGTCCAGGGCCTGCGGGAACTCTGGGCCATCCGCGACCCCAAAGTGATGAAGGAGATGGGGGACTTCGTCAAGAAAATCTGGGCCGAGAAGGACCCGGAGAAGAAGAAGGCCCTGGTGGAGGAGTTCAAGGCCCAGTTCGCCGACTACCAGGATGCGATGATTGACCCGGACCACCCCGACCTGGGCCCCAAAAACAACCAGATTGTGCTGATGTGGGGCCGGCTCAAGGGTGGCCGTTCGGACCTGCTCCACCGCTTCTTCGGCAGCGGCCTGGGCACCGTCAACCGCCACGGCCATACCACCGTCTGCCAGGGCTCCCTCTACTTCGGCTGCAAGGCGATGTCGGAGCAGTTCGTGGACGGCAAGTTCTCCGGCGGCGTCAAGTTCTACTGGCAGGCCGACCTGGGCAACAGCGAGTTCGTCATCTTCGTGGGCGCCAACCTCTACGAGGGGAACTACGGCCCGCCCCTGCGGGTGGTCAAAATCACTGAGGGCCTCACCGAAGGACGGCTGAAATACGCGGTGGTGGACCCCCGCTTCTCCAAGATGGCCTCGCGGGCCTGGAAGTGGATCCCCAACAGGCCCGGCACCGAGGGCGCCATCGCTATGGGGATGATCCGCTGGATCATTGAGAACGGCCGCTACGACGAAACATACCTGCGCAACGCCAACGCCGCCGCGGCCAAAGCCGCCGGAGAGCCCACCTGGACCAACGCCGTCTGGCTGGTGAAGATCGGCGAGGACGGCACCCCCGGCGCCTTCCTGCGCGCCTCTGAGGTCGGCCTCACCCAGAAGCAGGAGGTGGAGAAAGAGGGCAAAAAGGTCACCGTCTACGTCACCCCCGAGGGCAAGGAATACGCCTACGATCTGCTGGTGGCGCTGGTGGAGAGCAAGCCCGTGGCCTTTGACCCCAACGATGCCGAAAACCCCGTGGTGGGCGATCTCTTCGTGGACACCACCCTGCGCGCCCCCGACGGGAAGGCCATCCCGGTCAAGAGCGGGATGCAGGTCCTCAAAGAGTCGGCGGAGAGGATGACGATTGAGGAATACGCCGCCGAGGCCGGGATCCGGCCTGAGGACATCGTGGAACTGGCCCGGGAGTTCACCCGCCACGGGAAGCGGGCGGCCGCGGACATCCACCGGGGCGTCTCCCAGCACACCAACGGCTTCTACAACGTGGTGGCCTGGTTCACCCTGAACCTGCTCATCGGCAACTACGACTGGGCCGGCGGGGTGATCAAGGCCACCACCTACGACTACCTGGGCTCCAAAGCCAAAGGTCCCTTTGACCTGGGCAAGATGAACCCCGGCGCCCTCTCCCCCTTCGGCATCAGCATCATCCGCCACGAGGTCAAGTGGCAGGATACCACCCTCTACGACGGCCAATACCCGGCAAAGCGGAACTGGTATTCCCTCTCCTCGGACATCTACCAGGAGATCATCCCCTCCATCGGCGATGCCTACCCGTATCCGGTGAAGATCCTGTTCATCTACATGGGCACGCCGGTCTACTCCCTGCCCGCCGGGAACACCAACATAGAGGTCCTCAAAGACCCGAAGAAGATCCCCCTCATCGTCGCCTCGGACATCATCGTGGGCGAGACCTCCATGTATGCCGACTACATCTTCCCGGACCTGACGTATCTGGAGCGGTGGGAGTTTGCAGGCTCGCACCCGTCGGTGGCCCGGAAGGCCCCGGCCGGCCCCCCAGCCCGCCATCCCGCCCCTCACCGAGACGGTCCGGGTCTACGGGCAGGAGATGCCCCTCTCCCTGGAGGCGCTGATCCTGGGGCTGGCCGAGGCCCTGGGGCTGCCCAACTTCGGTCCCAACGGCCTGGGGGAGGGCGTGCCGCTGGCCCACCCGGACGACCTCTACCTGCGGATGGTGGCCAACCTGGCCTTCGGCGAGAAGGAAGACGGCTCCGACGCCGTCCCGGACGCGGACGACGAGGAGGCGCGCCTCTTCCTGGAAGCCCGCAAGCACCTGCCG
>DAOUBO010000252.1:0-10357 GCA_034432695.1 Anaerolineae bacterium
AGAAAGGCGTGGACTGGCAATTCACGACAGCAAATGCCCGGATTCGGCTGAAGCGCCTGTACCCACAAATCAAAACTTGACAAACCACTACGGGCCACCCATATGGATGTAAGCCGAAATTTCATTTCGGCCTACAGGCCACCTATATATGGGCATCGGCAAATGGATAAAGCCCACATATGTAGCACGGGTAAGGCGCTCTCCCTGGCCTTTTCCGTTTGTCCAAAGTCCAGTTTCGGGTGGCGGTGCAAAGGGTAGGTCGGATTGTCAATCCGACCTACGAAGTCGGATTATCAATCCGACCTACGGAGTCGGATTGTCAATCCGACCTACGAAGTCGGATTATCAATCTGACCCGTATGTAGGTCGGATTGTCAATCCGACCTGCGTAGGGGGATAAGGCCTGTGCGCTATCCGGCCACGTACTTCATGCCGCCCACCTGGCGGACCAGCCCCTTCAACTCCATCATCGTCAGCGTGCTGATGACCTGGGAGACGGGCAGGCCCACCGCGCGGGTCAGTTCGTCCACGTGGAGAGGCTCGGCGCCCAGGTGGGCAAGCAGCAGGCTTTCCGTCTCAGTCACCGGCAACGTCTGACGGGCTTCGGCCTGCTGGGTGACCATCGTGAGGTTCAGTTCCCGCAGGATGTCCGCTGCCTCCAGAACCAGTTTGGCCCCATCCTGGATCAGGCGGTTGGTCCCCCGGCATCCGGCGGCCAGGATGGAGCCAGGCACGGCGAAGACATCCCGGCCCTGCTCCGCCGCGTAGTCGGCCGTGATGAGGGCACCGCTATCCTGCCCGGCCTCCGTCACCAGAACGCCCAGGCTGAGCCCGCTGATGATGCGGTTGCGGGGCGGGAAATTGCCCGCCTCCGGTTCGGTGCCGACCGGGTATTCGGTGATGACGGCTCCCTGCTCCGCGATGCGCCGGGCCAGATCCCGGTGTTCCGGCGGGTAGACCCGGTCTATACCGCAGCCCAGGACCGCAAGGGTCCGCCCGCCGACCTCCAGGGCGGTCCGATGGGCCACCGCGTCTATGCCCCGGGCCAGCCCGCTCACGATGGTGATGCCGGCCCGGGCCAGGTCTGCCACCAGCCGACGGGTGACCTCCTGCCCATAGGCGCTGGCCCTGCGCGTCCCGACGACCGCCACAGCCCATTCGTCTTCGGGCTTCAACTCGCCGCGCACATAGAGAACCGGCGGTGCGTCGGGAATCTCTCGCAGAAGGCGGGGGTAGTCGGGGGACTCCCAGGTCAGAACACGGGCGCCCAGCGCGGCGACCCGCTGGGCCTCTTTCGCCAGGTCCACCCGCGCACGGGTCTCCAGGAAGTTCTCCAGCGTTCGGCGGTCCAGGCCGGCGGCATACAGGGCATCGGCCGGGGCGTGCCAGGCTTGCTCCACGTCCCCAAAGGCCTGCAGCAGCATCCGCAGACGGGCAGGGCCAATGCCCCGAACCCGGTTAAACCCGATGTAGTACCACTCTCTGGGGGTCACCCCGTTATTCCAGCAGGCCGGGCATCAGCGCGACGGTCATCCGGCGGGCGACGAGGTCCAGTTCCCGGACGAATTCCTCCACGGCGGGGATGAGAACCTCCCCCAGTGGCCCGCGGACGACGTAGATGTCGTGAGCCGGGCTCTCCAGGATGTCCACTACCCGTCCCAGGGGCTCCCCGGCATCGCTGAAGACTTCCACGCCGATGACCTGGAACAGGTAATACTCTCCCTCCTCCAGAGGGATCGCCTCCTCCAGCGGGATATGGACGAAGGAGCCTCGCAGGGTTTCGGCGGTCGTCCGGTCGTTGCAGCTGGCCAACTTCAGCAGGGCCACCCCCTGGTGGAACCGGACATGTTCCACCGGATATGGGGCATAGTCGGGCCCGATGTAGAGAACCCGGTGGGCGGATAGCCGTTCCGGGTAAGCCGTCAGGATCTCCATCCGCACCTCTCCGCGGATGCCGTGCGGGCGCAGGATACGGCCCACGATCAGGTAGCGCGGTCGGAGGGCCCCGGACGGTGCTCCGGTGGCTCCGACCGTTCGGCGCCCCTGCTGGAAAGAAGGCGGCCTTTGGTTAGACGATTTCCAGCGTGACCCGCTTCCCTTGCTTGGCGGCGAGCACACGAACGAGCGTGCGCATCGCATTGGCGGTACGCCCCTCTTTCCCGATGATGCGCCCCATATCTTCGGGCGCAACCCGGAGTTCCAGGACGATCGCGGCCTCGCCCTCAATCTCGGAGACCTGGACCTGATCGGGCCTGTCGGCCAGGGCCTTGGCGATGTATTCTATCAGGTCTTTCAGCGCAGACATGGGTGGCCTCCCGTGGTGGATGGTCAGGTGCAGGGGTCGGTTTCAGGGTGACGGGCGACGCCTCCAGGCCCTCCTCTCGCTTGGCTGGGAATGGGCCCGGCGCAGATTCCGGCCCTGCTGACGCAAAACCGGCTCTCGCCCCGGAGCGGTATCCCCCCGACGCCCCGGGACGGGAACGGGATGGAAGGGCTACGGAGTGTTGGCCTGTCCGCTCTTCATCTGGGCGAACCTGGCCATAACGCCGGTCCGCTCCAGGAGCCGGGCGACGGCCTCCGTCGGTTGTGCGCCGACGCCGAGCCAGTAAAGGGCCCGCTCTTCGTTCACCTGGAGCGTTTCCGGCTCCGTGCGCGGGTTGTAGAAGCCGATGGATTCAATAAAGGCTCCATCGCGCGGTGCCCGGGAGTCGGCGACGACGATGCGGTAACTGGGCTGGTTCTTTGCACCCACGCGTCGCAATCGGATTTTGACCATATGCCTCCTGTCTCTTCGGATGGGTTGATGGCAGGGGTGATTTCTGTATACAATACATCAATTTCCGCGGTTTGTCAATTGCTGCGACCGGTCGCCCTTCAGCCGGCGCGACCCGGGGCCTCCAGACCCCGTCTGCCCCGCTACTGCGCCGGTATGGCTATCAGCGGCACGGGGACAAAGGTCACGATGAAGATCAGCACCGTCATCAGGCCCAGGACGATGCGCCGACCGTCCAGGCTGGAAGCGTCGTTCAGCGGCGGGGGATGGCGAGGGCCGAAGAGAAGCCCCAGGACGGCCCAGATGATCCACGTGGGCCAGGCCGGGTTCCCCTGAACCCAGAGGTACAGGCCGAGGGCGATCAGCAGGCCGATCGTCACATAGGCCAGTTTCCACGCGCGGCGGCCCAGGAGCGCGTAGGCCACATGTCCGCCGTCCAACTGGCCAATGGGCAGCAGGTTCAGCGCGGTCACCAGCAGGCCGGCCCAGGCCGCGAAAGCGATGGGGCCGCCAGGGCTGGCTGGCAGGGAGAGCCAGACGTCCTCTCCGGTCCGGGGATCCGGCAGGGCGCGCCCGAAGACCAGGTACTTGGCGGCCAGATACAGGAGCGAATTGCCCTCCTGAAAGACGACGCCGGTCCACTGCTCCGGGGGGAGAAAGTCTGAGGGCCGCCCGACGCGGGTGAAGAGGAGCCCCACCAGCAGCAGCGGGACGGCGACGAGAAATCCGGCCAGGGGGCCGGCGATCCCGATGTCAAAAAGGGCTTTGCGGTCCCGGACCCGTTCCCCCTGGAAGATGACGGCGCCCATCGTGCCCAGGATGCTCATGGGCATCGGGATAAAGTAGGGGAGGCTGACGGGGGACCCGTACCGGCGACCGACGAAGTAGTGAGCCAGTTCGTGGGCCAGCAGGATGAGCATCAGCGTCAGGGCGAAGGGCAAGCCGGAGAGGAAATACCCCACCGGCCCCCGGCCGACTTCGGGATTGGCCCCGGCCAGAGTGACGGTCAGGAAGGTCGCCAGGAAAAGGACCAGGTTGACCCAGGGACGGGAACGCCGGGACCCACGGGCTACGCCGGGGACGGCGATGACCTGGTAGGTTTCCCCACTGCGGGAGAGAAGGGCGGTGTACCCCAGCGCGGCAAACCGCGCGGAGAGCCGGTCAAACACGGCGTCCGGCGGGCCGTAGAGGGGGCCGTAGAAGGCGACGGCGTTGCCCTCCGCAGCGACCTCCACCCGCTCTACAGCCATCAGGTCGGTTAACTGGCTGCGCAGGCGGTCAACGAAGAAAACTTCGTCCATTTCTCGCGTTTTCCCCTCTTACGTCTTTTCGTACACCTCGCGCTTCAGCGCCGCGATGTAGGGGAGGGTACGGAAGCGGTCGGCGTAGTCCAGCCCGTAGCCAACCACCCAGACGTTCGGGATCTCAAAGCCCAGATAATCCACCTGGACGTCCACTTTACGCCGTTCCGGCTTGCTCAGCAGGACGCACGCGCGCACCGAGGCTGGTCTGCGGGCCTGGAAGGTGCGCAGCAGATACTCCAGCGTGTAGCCGGTGTCCACGATGTCCTCTACGATGAGGACGTTCCGGCCAGTGACCGGGGCGCGCGTGTCCATGATCAACCGGACCGCCCCGGTGCTCACGGAGCCCCGGTTGTAACTGGAAAGGGCGATGAAGTCCACGTGGTGGGGGATGGTCAGGCGACGAGCGAGGTCGGCCAGGAAGATGAAGGCGCCCTTGAGGACTCCGACCAGAACCAGGTCGTCTATTTCTGCGTAATCCGCGCTGATCTGCGCGGCCAGTTCGTTCACCCGCCGCTGGATGGTCGGCTCGTCCAGCAGGATGTGGTCAATGGCAGAAAAGTCCCACCGATCTTCCGGATTCATGTTCCCTGCTCCTGGGTTTTCTCACGACGCACCCGATGGCAGCCCCGACAGCGGGCCTGATAGACCTCTTCGGCCCCGACCAGGATGATGGGGTCGTCGTAGGCTGCTGGCTGGCCGTTGATCAGCCGCTGGGTGCGGCTGGCGGGCCCCCCGCAGACGACGCAGATGGCCTGGAGTTTGTCCACCCGCTCCGCGCGGGCCATTAACTGGGGCATGGGGCCGAACGGTTCGCCCCGAAAATCCAGGTCCAGCCCGGCGACGATGACCCGAAGCCCCCGGTCGGCCAGTTCCTCACAGAGGGGGATGATGCCCTCGTCAAAGAACTGCCCCTCGTCTATCGCAACGACGGTCGTATCGGGCTCTATGAGGTTCCGGATCTGGGCCGAGTTCTCCACGGGCGTGGCCTCCAGCTGGAGGCCGTTGTGGGAGGCGACCTCCCGCGGGGCGTAGCGGACGTCCAGGCTGTGTTTGAAGACCTGGACCTTCTGACGGGCGATCTGGGCCCGGCGGACCCGGCGGATCAGTTCCTCCGTTTTGCCGGAGAACATGCTCCCGCAGATAACCTCAATCCACCCCCCTGTCGGCTTGCCGTACATTGTCTTGCCCCCCGGAAACAAAAATGAAGGGCAGGTGGCTCTTGTCCGCCTGCCCTCAGGGATGCCCGCGACGGCGCTCAGGCCTCGGCGGTTGCCTCCTGTTGGGGCTGGTCGCCGGGCAGGAGAAAGCCGCGGGAACGAAGCCGCTTCTTCAGGGTTGCCAGGGCTTTCAGATCAAAGCCACGGATGGAGATCAGCGCCTCGTCTCCTCCCTGGGCCAGCCGGTCCAGCGCGTCCTGGATGGTCTGAATCCCCGCTTCCCGCAGGGCCTCCTCTTCCTGGGCCGCCAGGCCCAGGACGGTGATGGGCTGGAGGGGAGAAGCAGCAGCCCTGCGCCGGGCTTCTGCCTCCGCGCGCAACTGGTCCCGCCGCTCCAGGCGGCTCCGGAACCGGTCCACCTGCCCCTCGGTGTCCACGATGCGCTGTTCGCCCGTGAAGAAGGGGTGGCATCTGGAGCAAACGTCGGTGCGGATCAATGGAACCGTCGCCCCGACGGTCCAGGTGTTGCCACACGCGCAGACGACCTGGGCCTGAGGGTAGTACTTGGGATGGATGTCCTTCTTCACACTGCCCTCCGTTCCGGATATACGCTGACCTTCTTTCGCCCGCCGGGGAGGGGCTCAAAGCAGACGTAGCCGTCCGTCAGGGCGAAAAGGGTGTAGTCCCTGCCCATGCCGACGTTGAGGCCGGGCTTAATGCGCATCCCCCGCTGGCGGACGATGATGTTGCCGGCCACAACGGCTTCGCCGCCGAACTTCTTAATCCCCAGCCGCTTGCTCCGACTATCGCGGCCGTTGCGGCTGCTGCCTGCGCCTTTTTTGTGTGCCATCTCTTCCCTCCTACTGCACCAGGATCTCCTCTACCCGAAGGCGGGTGTACCACTGCCGATGGCCCTTGCGCCGACGATAGCGCTCTTTCGGGATGTACTTGAAGATGCGGATCTTCGGCCCCTTTTCCTGGGCCAGGACCGTGGCCCGCACCCGCGCGCCCTCTACAAGAGGGGTACCGATATGCACCTGCCCGTTGTCGTCGGCCACCAGCAGCACTTCGTTCAGGTCTACCTGCTCGCCCTCCTGAACGGGCAATTTTTCCACCAGCAGTTGATCTCCGACCGAAACCCGATATTGATGTCCGCCCGTTCGCACAACAGCGTACACGATGGAACCTCCGAAAGCAAGGGTTCGTGCTCCATAGAAAAGGTTGCGGTGGCAGAGCCACCGCACCCGTTATCCTGCACAGGATGCTACCGCAGGTATTATAGCGACAAATGCTGATTTGTCAAATGGGCGCTACCGTCCCAGAAGCCGCAGGATGGCCTCTATGCCGTAGTACCCGGCCAGGGCGAAGGCGATGTTTTTGATGATTTTCCCGGCCGCGCAACTGCTCAGGAATTTCCAGAGGGGGAAGCGGAGCGCGCCGGCGATCATCCCGCCGACGTCAAAAACCGGATTGGGAATGACGGCCAGGACGAAGATGACCCAGACCCCCCAGCGACGCATCCAGCCCTGGATGCGGTCGTAGATGGGGCGGTTGGCGACCAGCGTCTGGCCGCTGTAGCCCAGCAGGTAGCCGGAGAGTTCCCCCAGTGCCTGCCCGATCCCGGCGACGACCCCCACCACCCAGGGGTTGAAGACGCCGCCCAGCACCGAACTGACCGCCAGGCCGGGGATGGGCAGGATGATGGTGGCGTTGCTGAGCAGCCCCACCAGGAAGACGGCCGCGTAGCCGTAGGCCGCCAGTTCCTGCAGCCGGTCCCGGAAGTAGACCGCCGCCGCCAGCGCGCCGACGATGACGACCCCGGTCAGGACCTGCACCGCGCGCAGGTGGGCCGGGGAGGGGGATTTCTGATCGGGCCGCAAAGAGCGCAAAGGGCGCGAAGATTTCGCTTCTTTCTCCTCTTTCTCCGCGCTCCTGGCACGCTCTCCAGTGGAGACCATGGGAGCCTTCATCCGACTCACCGGGGGAAGGGAGCGCCCAGGCGGACGACGCGCCCACCCGGCGGCGCCCCCCGGGTGGCGTTGCAGCAATCCACCACCCGCCGCGCCGTCCGGACCACCCGCGCGTAGTCCACCGAACGGTGTCCGGTCACGATCACGACGCAGTCGGCGGATGCCAGTTCCTCGTCGGTCAGCGGGACGGATTCCAGCGTGCAGTTGGGCCGGTAGAAGACGTCTCCGCCGACGGTGAAGCGGGGGATGTAGGGGTCGTGGTAGCGGACCTCCGCGCCCCGCGCCAGGAGAAGTTCTATGACCCGCTCGGCGGGGGAGTTGCGGGGGTCGTCCACGTCCGGCTTGAAGGCGACGCCCAGCACGAGCACCCGCGCGCCCTTCAGGGGACGCCCGTCCTGGGAGAGGGCCTCCGCCACCAGGTCCACCGCGTGGTACGGCATGGCCTGGTTCACCTCCGCCGCCAGTTCTATGAATTTGGTGTAGAAGTCGTACTCCCGGGCCTTCCAGGAGAGATAATACGGGTCTACCGGAATGCAGTTGTGAACAACAATGCCATATGAGGTTACAAAAGTGTGAACCTCGTCAACTTCTACGGAGTAAACCATCTCTGCGGATGCGCTGGGTCTGACTTCTTTTACTTGGACCGTTGCAAAGAGGCCGTGGTCTTCCGATTGATTCGCCGGCATCCGCTTGCGGCGTCCTTCCGTATAGGCTTCCAGTTTCTTCCGTTTGGCGTCCGCAAACAGGGGGCGCAGGCGCTCCAGGTGCTCTTCGCCGTATATCCGGAGTTGGGGTTGGCCCTTCTTGAATGTGGGGAGGAAGTCATGGGCCTGTAGCAGGAGAGCCACCTGCTGGAGGAGCACCGGACTGGAGGAGAAATAACCGACGGTAGCCGTGTTGATATAGTGCTGGCGCACTTTCCCCTTTTTGAAGTACGAACGGGTTTTTTGAACATGATGGACGTCTCCGTCCCCCCGCAGAAGCCCAGATAAGAGAGCCATCCGAATGGGAGGAGGAGCACTCATAAAAATCGCCGGGATTTGCATATTCCTGGAATGAGTCCCGCATTTCAGCACGTCGCGCAGGAGGATGGCGAAAAGCCGCGAGGAAACTTTGATATGCACCGAGTTCCATTGTTTGTCTTTATAGACAGAAAATCTGAGTCCCAATTTTTCTAAAATGGAGAGCAGGTCTTGAATGGTCTCCTTTTCTGCGGAGTGGAACGTGAAACGCACCCGGAGCGAGGAATCTTCGGTGAGACATCCTTCGCTCAGGTAATAGCCGACCAGGCGGGCGAAATCTTCGTCCAGTGGAATGACGCCCGGTACTTGCTGAAACGAGGAACCTCGCCCGGTGCATAAAACGACCCTGTCGTGCCGGAAGGGGATATCTCCTGCCTCTTCTATCGCCAGGTAGGTTTCCAGAGGCATGGAATTGGAGCGGAAGACGTCGTTGGGGTACTTGAGCCGTTGCCGAAGGTGGCGCAGCAAAAGGTCGCGATATTCACCGAAATGCCCCTCCCTGGGCTTGATTCGCGTGCCATGATACGCATCGGGTGGAAGCGCCTGCAACAGGTCAATCTGAAGAGGCTTTGCCTCTTCCACCGGCAGCCCTTTCGCGATGATGAGCCGGTCCCCTGCTTTGAGCATCCGCGCCTGCCGAACGCCGACAGCGCTTCCGTCCCACACCAGCATGGGATGTCCATCGGTTACTCTGAGCCGCCGCCCATCTACGGTGACAATTTCCACCATTGTGCCCTCATAGTAGCGGGCCGAAATGTAGCGCACGGGCCGGAAGTCCGTGTTGCCGGTCCGGGGATCAAAGGATAGAATGTCCAGACGAGCGGGCCGGGCCATCTGCACACCGTTGACTTCGTACTTCTCCGGGACCCTCTCAAAAAGGGCACGAATGGGGATTGTCTCGCATCCGTTTTCCCCCCGAACCGTCACAAACTCTTCGGCTCCCAGACAGTGTCCCCCCACGCCCGCCCCCGGATAGAAGGGCATGAACCCGAAGGGTTTGGTCTTCGCCGCCTCTATGACCTCCCAGAAGTCAATCCCCATCCGCTCCGCCAGCAGGGCCAGTTCGTTGACCAGCGCGATGTTGACGGCGCGGAAGATGTTCTCCAGGAGTTTGGTCATCTCGGCGGCGCGGGGGGAGGAGACGGGGTGGACCGGCGCGCCCATCCGGCTCAGGAGTTCGCAGGCCAGCCGGGTGGACTCCGGGTCCACGCCGCCCACCACCTTCGGGGTGTTGTAGGCTGACCACTGCTTGTTGCCCGGGTCTATCCGCTCCGGGGAGAAGGCCAGATAGAAGTCCACTCCGGCCCGCAGGCCGCTGGCCTCCAGGATGGGCTGGACGACCTCCTCGGTGGTGCCGGGGTAGGTGGTGGATTGCAGGACGACCAGATGGCCGGGGCGGAGGCGGGGGCGGATGGACTCCGCAGCGGCGCGGACGTAGGAGAGGTCCGGGGCCCGCTGGGCGTCGTAGGGCGTGGGGACGCAGATGAAGATAGCGTCCGCTTCCCGCAGCGCGTCGTAGTCCGTCGTGGCGCGCAGACGGCCCGAGGCCACGTGTGGCCGCAGGTCCTCATCGGAGATGTCGCCGATGTAACTTTTGCCCCCGTTCAGCGCGGCGACTTTGCGCTCGTCCACGTCTATGCCGACCACCGGGAACCCGGCCTTCGCGAAGGCCACCGCCAGCGGCAGCCCCACGTATCCCATCCCGATAACGGCAACCCGCACGGTGCGGTTCCGAATTTTGGCCCCAAGGTCTGTCTGTGTCCTATCTGTGTTTACGTGCATTCCCTTTCCTCCAGGCCGCTGCGGCATCGTGGGCCAGGGCGCGGAAGCGGCCCCAGTCGGCCCAATTGGGCGGGAGCGCCCGCAGCGCCGCCGCGACCTCCGGCAGTGCATCCACCTCCACCCATCGGAAACCCGCGATGTGCTCCCCTGAATCCCGGGGCCGGGGGGCTCCCTCCACCTCCGCCGCCACCAGCCAGGAATGGAAGAACAGGGACTTCCCCCCCAGGCGGAAGCGATAACTCAGCACGCCCAGGGGCCGAAGGTCCCGGACGGCCAGGCCCGTCTCCTCCGCGGCCTCGCGCGCAGCCGCCGCCCCCACCGGCTCCCCCCCGCCGGTGCAGCCCGCGCG
>DAOUBO010000253.1:0-10361 GCA_034432695.1 Anaerolineae bacterium
GGGCCTACGGCTGGGGCCCCCAGGACGACACCGACTCCATCCGCACCATCCAGCGGGCCCTGGACCTGGGCATCAACTGGATAGACACCGCCGCCGTCTACGGCCTGGGCCACTCTGAGGAGATCGTCGGCAGGGCCATCCGCGGCCGGCGCGACGAGGTCATCATCGCCACCAAATGCGGCCTGGTCTGGGACGAGGGAAGCACTACCCCCTACGGGCGTCTGAAGGCCTGGAGCGTCCGGCGGGAGGTGGAGGCCAGCCTCCGGCGGCTCGGCGTGGACGTCATTGACCTCTACCAGATCCACTGGCCCAACCCGGACGAGGACATAGAGGAGGCCTGGGCGACCATCGCCGACCTGGTCCGGGAGGGGAAAATCCGCTACGCGGGCGTCTCCAACTTCAGCGTGGAGCAGATGAAGCGCATCCAGCCCATCCACCCCATCGCGTCCCTTCAGCCGCCGTACAACATGCTCCGGCGGGACATTGAGGCGGAGATTCTCCCCTTCTGCGCGGCCAACAACATCGGCGTTATCGTCTACAGCCCCATGGCCTCCGGCGTGCTGACCGAGAAGTTCTCCCGGGAGTGGGTCGCTTCCCTCCCCGACGACGACTGGCGGAAGAAGTACAGCGGCCATCTGCAGGAGCCGGAACTGAGCGCCAACCTGATGCTGGTGGAGGGGCTGAAGGTCATCGCGGCCCGGTACGGCCGGACCGTCTCCCAGCTGGCCATCGCCTGGACCCTGCGGCGTCCGGAGGTGACGGCGGCCATCGTGGGCGCGCGCCGGCCTGAGCAGATAGAGCAGACGGCTCCGGCGGCGGACTGGACCCTCCCACCGGAGGTCCTGGCGGAGATAGACGACCTGCTGGCCCGCCGTGCGGAGATGCTGAGGTAGGGCAACCGCGAGCGGCTGCCCTCCACCTGGAGGTGCGGGATGTATCAGCGGATTCTGGTCCCTCTGGAACGGGAGGGCGGGCAGGAGGCTCACCTCTGGCACGCCATCCGGCTGGCCTCGGCCCTGAACGCCGAACTCCACCTGGTCCACGTCATCCCCATCGTCGCCTCGGAGGAGTACTTCTTCCAGCAGATTCAGGTGGAGGTCGGCTCCCGGGGCGCGCGGCGCCGGGAGGAGACGGAGGCGTACTTCCGCCGCCTGGAAGCGCAGATCGGGGAGCGGGGCATCCCCGTGCAGACGGCGGTTCTCTTCAGCCCCCGGCCGGAGGATGAGGCGATTCTGGAGTACGCGGCCCAGGCCCACTGTGACCTCATCGTCCTCCCCAACCTGCGCCGGTCGCTCCTGAGCCGCTGGCTTCAGGGCAACATCCCGGCCCGCGTGCAGCGCCGATCCACCATCCCGGTCCTGTTCGTCAGCGAGGAGGTGGAGCAATGAGTCGGGAGCGAATCCTGGAGTTTCTGAACCACGACCTGCGGTCCGAACTGGCGGCGATAGAGATCTACGCCGCCCACGCACGGGCCCTGCAGGACGACCCTATGGGCGAAGGCATCCGGGCCATCCTGGAGGTGGAGCAGCGGCATGCCCGCGACCTGACGGCCCGCATCCGCGCGCTGGGCGGGACGCCCGCCGAGCCCGGCGGCCTGGAGACGGTGACCGGGCGGGCCGTCGGCGCGGCGACGGCCCACGCCGACCCGGTGGAGATGCTGCGGCTGGAACTGGCGGAGGAGCAGCAGGCCATCCGGGACTACGCGACCCAGATCGCTGAGATTATGGACGACGAGGAGACGGTGGACCTGCTCACGCACAACATGGAGGACGAGATGCAGCATGCCCGCTGGCTGAAGGCCCAGATCCGCCGCCTCTCCAGTTCGTAGTGCACGCGACTTCGCTTCGCTGCGTCGCTTACTACGAACGCATATCCGCTCGTAGTCCGGCACGCAGCGCAGCCGACCCAGCGCCTCACGCCTCACGTTTCACGTTTCACGCATCACGTTTCACGTTTCACGCTTCACGCATCACGTTTCACCCACCAGGAGGCCTGATGAGCGAGAACATCATCGTCCGTCAGAACCGGGAGTTTCTGACCGAGATTCTGGCCCCGGACCCGCACCGTCCGGATGACCCGCAGGTATACCCGGTGGAGCACATCTACCATCTGACGCCCTACGGGATGCTGCTGGCGAGCCTGGGGACCTGCACGGCCATCGTCCTGCACACCTACGCCCAGAACCACGGCGTGGCGCTGGAGGAGGTGGAACTGCGGCTGGGCTACGAGCGCGTCTCCGCCGACGACTGCCGGGACTGCGAGGCGATAGACGAGTACCGGGAGCAGATTGTGGAGGAAATTGTCCTGAAGGGCGATCTGAGCCCCCAGGAACGGCAGAGACTGCTGCTGGTTTCCCGCCACTGCCCGGTGCATAAGATGCTCCACCAGGGGATAGAGGTGGTCTCGCGGCTGGTGGAGTCGTAAGCCAAAGACGTGCCAGGCACTTCGTCGGTGCCTGGCACGTCCAGTATTGCGGAGGTGTTCAATGGATCCGACCACCGTTGAAGTCGGGGACATCGCCCCGGATTTTACCCTCAAAGACCAGGACGAGCAGGAGGTTACCCTCAGCGCGCTGCGGGGCAGGAAGGTCGTCCTCTCCTTCCACCCACTGGCCTGGACCCGCGTCTGCGCGATCCAGATGCAGGACCTGGAGAAGCACCGGGAGGAGATGGAGCGGCTGGGCGCGGTAGCGCTGGGGCTGAGCGTGGACGCGGTTCCCACCAAAAAGGCCTGGGCCGAATCCCTGGGGATTCGGGAGACCCGCCTGCTGGCCGATTTCTGGCCCCACGGCGGCGTCGCCCGGGCCTACGGCATCTTCCGGGAGAAGAACGGCTTCAGCGAGCGGGCCGTCTTCATCGTGGATGCCGAGGGAGTGGTCCGCTTCAAGAAAATCTACCCGATGCGGGAAGTGCCGGACATCGGGGAGATTCTGAAGGCGCTGGAAGAAATCTGACGGTCCCGATATAGTGGGCGGTTCTGGGCCCCTGGACCAGCAGGTCGGATTGACAATCCGACCTGCATGTAGCGTGCTGGAGACCGGCGTTTTCGGTGAAAAAGCCTTTGGCGGGGTGATATACCTGGGGCTGTAAGGCACAGAAGCCCTCTCCGACCAGGCAGGAACTTCTGGCGATGGAGGGGGCCAGGCAAAGAGGGCTACGACGGCTCTCTGGGCCCGCCGTAGCCCTCTTCACAGCAACTCTGGCCTCTTGCCAGTGGCTCTGCTGTCGGACGAGTCGGATTACCTATTCGGCCTACGGGACCGCCCAGAGCCAGATGATGCCCGTATCCAGGCCAGTTGCCAGGAGCGTTCCATCCGGGCTGAAGGCCAGGTCGTATACCAGCGTCGGGTGCTCCAGTGTCCGGACGGGCCGCATAACAACCTGGGCGACGGGCAGTGTTCCGGGCTGATTTGCGCGTGCAGAAGAGATATCCCAGAGGCGGACGACCGGCTCGCCGGGGCTGGCAGAGGCCAGAAACCGACCATCGGGCCCAAAAGCCAGGCCGGTCACCGTGAAGGTGTGGGCAAGGAAGGCAACCACTGGTTGTTCTTCGGCGATTCGCCAGATATAGATGCTCCCATCCCCGAGACCGGTGGCCAGAGTCTGGCCATCAGGGCTGAAGGCGACCCGGTAAACAGCGGTGTGATGTTCAAAGGATCGGATGTTCTGGCGGTGTTCCACGTCGGCAAGCCAGGCCCGGCCATCGTTGCCACCCGAGGCGAGGAGATGGGGTTCGATCGGGCTGAAGGTGAGGTGCAGCGCCCCCAGTAGATGGCGGTAGTTGTAGATAGTTCTCCCTCCCTCCGAGGCCTCCAGGACCTGAACCTCTCCGCCGCTCTCGGCAATGGCCAGGTAGCGGCCATCCGGGCTGATCGCAACGCTGTTGGCGACCATATCTGAATCGTCAAACGACTCCAGGGGTTCGCCCGTTTCCGTAGACCAGGCCTGGATCGCCGGTGCCTGGGAGGCGCTCAGCAGGCGCCGCCCATCCGGGCTGAACGCTATGTCCCAGACCGCTCCCTGCTGATGGATTCTGGAGAGGCGCAGGGGGAGACCGGTATCTACCCGCCACAACTGGGCTAAACCTGCCATTGTGCCGATACCCAGGAAGCGCCCGTCGGGGCTGAAGGTGAGCACGCTGATGGGCCCCGCAGGACCCTGAGTTTGGTGCATTCCCCACGTCCCGGTCTCCAGGACGACTATTTCACCGTTGCCCAGACCCAGCGCGAGGAATTCTCCATTGGGGCCGAAGCACGGATCCCCTATCTGGGCGGAGAATCCGGTGGACAGGACAGCGTTCGTTTTCCCGATCTCCCAGATTTGCAGATACTCCCTACCGGCTGCGGCAAGGTATCGTCCTTTCCGGTCTATGCTGATGTTCTGGACACTCACGTGGGAGTCCATTGCATATTCTGCTGCTTTGGAGAGGTCCGACCCATGAAGCAGGCGAGCCGTGTCCTCGGCGTTGATGACGACCAGGGATCCATCCTGGCTGACTTCCATAGAGACGACCGGGCTGTAGCTCTGGGTGAGGTCTGCAAGTAGTGCCCCGTCTTCCACCTGCCAGACGACCAGCCCCCCGTCAAAAGTCCCCGCGATCACTTTGTCGCCGGGAGGGAGAAAGCGGAGGCTCATCAGGGTGTTGTGATACCGCATCAATTGTTGCTCCTGGCCTGTGGAGACATCCCAGACCTGCACCACGCTGCCCCAGATGGAAGCCAGCCGCTTCCCATCCGGGCTGAACGCAAGCCCCTTGATCTGGCGGTCCGATACGACCTCAATCGTTTGGACCGCTTTTCGCTGCCGGATGTCCCATAACTGAATCCGACCGTTCATCGTGCCGATGGCCAGCAGGGAGCCGTCGGGGTTGAAGGCCATGCTGGTCACCCAGTCGCTGGTGAAAGAGGCGAGTTCTTCCAGGGTCCCGGCATCATACAGGGTGACCCCCACCGTCGTTCCCAGGGCGATCAGGGGGTCCACCGGGGAGCAGACCAGTCTCGTAGCCACCCCCTCCCCCCATTGGGCAACAGGGACCAGTTGTTTCAGGTTGTTCAGCGTGATGGGGGTGAACCTCCCGGGCATCGGGGTTCCAGGGCGAGCCACCGGATAGGGAGTCGGCGTTTGAGGCGAAGTGGGAGAGGGGCGAGGTGTGGGTGTCGTCCTCGGTGTGGGGACCGGAGAAGGGGTGGGGGAGGGAGATGGATTCGGTCCGCCGGGCAGACAGGCCTGGGATAGGAGCAGTATCATCAGCGCCGCCAGTTTCCATAAGCAAGGGTGCCTTCCTTGTCGCCGCATTTCAGGTCTCCTGAACAGGTTCGCGTTTCCCTCTCCGGTTGGGGTTGGTACCCCCATACGGCTTAATGGCTTATGATAACCGCTCCTCGGCCCCGATGGGCATCATTACCAGCCCGCTGATGATCTTGGGGTAGAAGTCGGTGGACTTCTGGGGCATCTTCTCCCCCGCGGCCGTACAGGCCCGCACCTGCTCCATCCGCGTCGGGTTCATCACCAGCAGGAACTGGGCCTTCCCCTCGTCCACGGCCCGGTAGCCGGGATTGGGGTCCCGCAGGTAGTCCAGGTTCTCCTTCCGCTCTACGGCTCCCTTGTCAATTCCCAGCACCCGCTCAATGAAGAGTTCGTGCAGGACGGTGACGTCCAGGAGCCGCCAGTCGGGCGCGCGGTCGGGGAGGATCCGCTCCAGAACAGCCGGGTCGCGCAGGGTCAGGACGGCGAAGGTGCCGTCGTAGAAGCCGAAGCGGGGGTGGAGCGGGTCGGCCTCCCGCAGCGCGCGCTCCATCGCGGCCCGGTCGGGCACGGGGGTCACGTCAAAGTACTCCCGGGCCCGCTCCAGCGCCTCTGGCCCCTTCATCCGGCCGTAGGAGTGGACCAGTCGGTGGGTGGGGAGAATGACCAGACCGGGATCGCTCATGCTGACCAGGGTGACGAGGGTGAAGTTGAAGGCGGCGTCGGCGGGGGCGTCCGGGTACTGGCGGCGCATCTCCTCCCGGTAGTTGAGCATCGTCTCGTACCGATGATGGCCGTCGGCGATGATGAGGTTGCGCTTGGGCGCCATCTCCTCCACCACCGCCGCGATGATCTGGGGGTCGTCTACGACCCAGAATCGCTGCTCCACCGCCGTCTCAATGACCTGCTCCCGCGCCACAAGGGGCGGATGGGCCTCCAGATAGGGCTGAAGGATGGTGTTGACCCGGTTCTCTTCGTCCGGGTAGAGGATGAAGATGTGCTCCCAGGCGTATGCCGTAGCGCGGGTCAGGTTGAGGCGATCCACTTTGGGGCCGCTGAGGGTCCGTTCGTGGGGAAGGATCGTTCCCTCCTCAAAAGGCGTCAACTGAAGGGCCGCGGCCACCCCCCGACGGCTCCGGGTCTGGCCGTCGGGCGTGGTGTAGACCTGCTCCAGGACGTAGAGGGAAGGGCGCTCGTCCCGGATCAGTACGCCCTCCGCCAGCCAGGTCTGGCCGTAGCAGCGGGCGCGAGTGTAGACGTTATCCGTCTCGGAATCGTGGGAGGTCCGTTTCCCCAGAATGATGCGGACGAAGTTGTATGGGCTCAGTTCGTAGTATCGGGCCTGTTCCGGCTCGTGAATCCGATCGTAGGGCTGAGTGATAACTGTGGAGAGGTCGCCGATTTTCTCCAGATTGTACCGCACACCCCGGAAAGGTCGGATGACGGCCATGGCTGCCTCCTATGCGCTCCACTCGGTGGGGACTTTCGCACAGCAGGAGACGATCTCCTTGGCAGCTTTGGGATACCGCATGACCTTCATCATGTTGCCCTGGAGTTTCAGTTTTTTGGTCATCATCCCCTGGATGGGGTCCAGTTTCCCTTCAATGACCTGCCGCCAGGTGGAGAAAGGGGCGCGGATGATGAATTCCGCCGCCCGCTCCGTCTCGCTGCCGATCATCGCGGCGTCGGTGCTCTTGCCGTGGTAGAGGCCCAGGAACAGATAGGCCGTGTGTGGATAGGCCTCGTCGGGCTCCACGACGAAGATGAAGTCTCCTTCCCAGTCTTTGGCTGCTTTCTCGTAGGCCTCGCTGGCGTTCAACTGCCGGGCCAGTTCCTTGATCCATTCGTCGGACGGGAATTTGTAGGCCATGGCTACCTCCTTGGAGTTGGGCTGAAGATAGGGGGGCTGTTCCTCTATCGCTTCGCGTTGACCCGCTCCATAAACCGCTCCGCGTGCACGATGACCCGCTCGTGGTCGGCCTCGCCGACCTTCTCCCGCTCGTCCCACGCCTCTATACGGAAGGTCAGGTGGCGGCCCTCCACTCCGACCAGCGTGGCGCGGGCCCGGACCCGCATCCCCAGCGGCGTCGCCGCCAGATGGCGGACGTCTATTCGGACCCCCACGGAGGTCTGGTCGGGCGGGAGGTGGCCTTCCAGGGCCCGCACGGCCGCCTCTTCCATCACGGCGACCAGTGCCGGGGTCGCCAGGACGGGCACGGTTCCGCTGCCCATCCGGATCGCCGTCCATTCCTCTGTGACCGTTCGCTCGGCCTCACCCGAAAGGGAAGGTTCCAGGGGCATCGGCTCACCTCGCCAGGGTGGGAAGGATGGCTCCAAAGAGGGCGTAGAGGTTCAGCAAGACCATCGCGAACGACCATGCTCCCAGGGCCAGGGCGCGTCGCTGTTGGGGGAAACGGAGGGAGAGAAGGGTCAGGGCCAGGAGGACGGGGATTCCGAGGCCCAGCAGGGGGAGGGCCGCCCGACGCAGCGCCAGCCCCATCGCCGCAGGGAGCGCGGTCAGCGAGAGCCCCAGCAGCGCCGCGCTCCATCCCCGCGCGGCCAGCCAGTCCAGCGCCAGGGCAAAGGCCACCGCCATCGGCGCGATGGCCGGGAAGAGGTAGCGCCCCTGGTGCTGGACGAAGGTCAGGTTGTACCAGAGGTAGGAGACAAGGGTGAGCGCGGCCGAGAAGGCCAGCAGGAGCAGGCCGCGCCGCTGAGTGGCCAAAAGCCGCGGCCATCCGCGGTCCAGCGTCCACCCCACCCATCCCGCCAGCAGCAGCAGGCTGATCCCCGCCAGCGCGAGGTAGACGGGCGGATGCATGGGAACCCCCATCCAGCCGAACTGTCCCCAGAAACTCTGAAAGGTGGTGCGGAGGAAGGTCAGGGCCAGTCTGGCGGGGCCCATCTGGGTGAGCCACTCCTCTGTTCGGGGCTGCCCGACGACGACGCTATTATGCCGGGCCAGCCCCAGGGGGTCGGTCCAGCCATAGAGGGCGATGTTGCGGGCCAGCCAGGGGCCGGCCAGGATGAGCGCGGCCAGAAGGACGCGTCCCGTCTGGCCCAGCGCGGCGCGCCGGGAGCCGCGCCGGGGCCACCAGAGGGCCACCAGGGCTACCGGAAGCGCGACGTAGGCTGTGGTCTTGGTCACCATGCAGAGCCCCAGGACGGCCCCCAGCGTCCATGGCCGGGGTTCGGGCCGGATCGCCAGCCAGAGGGCCAGGGTGAGCAGGAGTTCCGCCAGCACGTCGTTGTTGACCCCTGCGGTCATGGCCAGGTGCTGGGGGAGAAAGGCGGCCCAGGCAACGGCGGCCAGAGGGAGGACGGGAGAGCCAGGGAAGAGGTCACACGCCAGGCGGTGGATGAGCAGCAGGAGAAGGCCACCCAGGGCCAGGGAGAAGAGCCGCAGGGGAATCAGCGCACCGCCGGAGAGCCAGAAGACGGGCGCCGCCAGCAGGTAGTAGAGGGGTGGCTGATGGTCCTCGTAGCGGAGGGGAGCGATGGAGAGGTCGGCGGGGAAGCGGAGGGCGGTCAGCCGGCTCAGGTATTCCTGGTCGTAGTCGCCCATCTCTATGACGGGAAGGGCATGGTCGGCCACCAGCGCCCGGATGTAGTTGTAGTGGGCCGGTTCGTCGGGAACCTGCCAGGGCGGGGTGAGGGTGGCAAAGAGCGCCCCCAATGCAAGGTATACCGCCAGGAGAATCCCAAGTGTTGCCCGCTGTACGCCGTTCATACCGGTTGGTGTTATAGCATGCGGAAGGGGAGTTGTCAACTCCGGGGGAGTTTGACAAAAATCCTGCGGGGAATAAAATAGCGGTAGGCCAAATTCCAGCCAGGGAGGTCTCCGATGGTGCGCAACGAGGGCGTCGTGGACCGTGTCATTCGGGCCGTGCTGGCTGTCCTTCTGCTGGTCCTGGGCCTGGGGCCACTGGGAGCCCTGCGGGGCGCCGTGGGGGGCATCATCGTTACCCTCATTGGCCTGATTCTGGCCTTCACAGCCGCGACCGGCTTCTGCCTGATCTACAAACTCCTGGGCATCTCCACGGTCGGGAAGAAGGGCGAGCAGTAGCAGCACGCTCCATCCGGATGCCGCGATCCCTGCGGCATCCGGATAGGCCCACCCTGGCCGATTCACAGATCCCGTCGCGCGGGCTGTTAGCCTGCGGATACAGCCCGGCGGTCCGGGTTATTCAGCGCGCCAGGTACTTCCGATGGGTGTAGGGCCACGGCTCGCAGTTGCCCTGCACCCTCTGGCTTTTTGCGCCGTGATCTGCAGGTTCAAAAATCCTACAAATCGCCGCACTGGCGTAACCGCACCGATGGAATGGAAAAAGTGCCTGGCGCATTCCCACTGGATTTTGGATAAACCGCACGGTCGTGCTTTTTATGTGGTAGGTAATCCCTGGCGTCGCTGCTTCCGTTACCGTGGACCTGCAAACTGCGCTGGATGTTCGGCCGGGGGACCTGGTCGCCGTGGTGGGCGCGGGCGGCAAAACGACGGCCATCTGGCGCCTGATGCGTGAACTTGTTGCCCGCGGCGGGCGTGTGGTGTTTACCACCACCACGCACATTTTCAAGCCCCGGCAGGCCCCCTTGCTTCTGGATCCCTCTCCCGACCCGGCTCTGGTCGCGATGATCCTGGCCAAATGGAAGGCCGTTCTCCTGGCGGCAGGCGTGGGGGAAGTGGGGGATCCCCAGATGGCCGCGCGGGCGCCTTACCCGGCCAGCCCCTACAAACTGGTCGGCCTGCATCCCGATGTGGTGAGCGACCTCGCCCAGCGCCTGCCCGGCGTGACGTGGCTGGTGGAGGCCGACGGGGCCAAAGGCCGTGGGCTGAAGGCCCCCGCCGAACATGAGCCGGCCATCCCCCGGAGCGCCCACCGGGTCGTCATTGTGGGAAGCCTGGACGTCCTGGGGCTGCCGCTGAACGAGGCCACCGTCCACCGGCCGGAGCGGGCCCGCGCGCTCCTTCGGGTCCCCCCGGATGCCTCCATCACCCCCGAGATGATCTCCGCCCTGCTTGGGCACAGCGAGGGCGGGCTGAAGGGGGTTCCCCCCGGCGCCCGCCCCGTTGTGCTGCTCACCCAGCGCGACCCCGGCCCCAGGCCGGAGGCGGCGACC
>DAOUBO010000254.1:0-2261 GCA_034432695.1 Anaerolineae bacterium
GCGCGCTTACGGGGCGGCGCACCGGAACGTGGCGCGCCGCCCCCGCCGCGCGCGGCCGGTCCAGCGGCCGTCGCTGGCCCGGTAGGGGGTGGGGAGGGGCCAGGCACTTTATTGCGGCCTGAAAAACGATTCTGGCAATCCGACCGCGCCCTGCGGGTGTAAGTCGGATTGCCAATCCGACTTGCTGCCCTGCAGGTGTAAGTCGGATTGCCAATCCGACCTGCGCCCTGTGGGTGTAAGTCGGATTGCCAATCCGACCTGCCGCCCTGCAGGTGTAAGTCGGATTGCCAATCCGACCTGCTGCCCTGTGGGCAGGGCGGCTGGTTCTTCCAAAAGGAGCGGCACACCTGCGCAGGTGTGCCGCTCCTTTGCCTGCTCTGCGTCGGCCTCTTGCGGGCTCACTGCGCGGGGTTGACCACCCGCCCGACGAAAAGAACCGCGCCGGTCTGGAGGTCCCGGATGAGGAAGATGAAGGGCCGATCCACCATGACCTCCACGGGAGAGAGCACCACGCCGGTCATCCGTATGACCACGGCTGTCGCCGCCGCGGCTTCCGTCCCGGCTTCGTCCACCGAGACAAAGGCTTTGTGCAGGACGTCGCCGATGTAGAGGTTGCGCGTGCCGTCCATCCCCGAAAAGTCGGCCTCGTCGGGGGTAAACGCGACCCGCATCCCCATCTCTACGAGGGCCCGGGAGAGGTTGAAGGACGACTCCACCCGAAACCGCGGCATTGTTAGATCAACCGGCTGAACGTTCAGGCTCCGCAGGATTTCTTCCAGGCGCGCCGCATCCAGAGAGGCCTCAAAGGCTTCAAACCGACCCGAAGCAGGGAGCAGGATGACCATCGCCAGTTCCCGGCCGTCGTAGGGGATCTCCACAGCCTGGTATCCCTCTCCTTCGGCGTATCCCAGTTGGGTGGTCTGCCGCATCATCGGCACGCGGACCTCCGTCCCGTCCAGCAGGTAGAACGTCCCCTCGGCGGTGAGTTTCTCGTCAAAAGGCTCGGCCCACGCGGCGTTGAAGTAGATGGCGTTGGTCAGGACCAGGCGAGTCAGCGGGTCTATCACGCCCGGCGGGATGAGGTCCCGGATGCGCCCCTCCGTCTGCTGACTGATCCAGTCGTTGATGAGGACCCGTGTCCCTTCCGGGTCTCGGGCGAAGTCCACCACCCTCAGCCCGGCGCCGTAGTGCTGGGCCAGAAGGTCCAGGAACTCCGGGAGGAAGGGGTAGCCCTGCTGACCCCAGAGGGCGTTGGCGATATGGAGCCGGAATCCGCCTTCGTCCTTCCCCTTCGCGCCTTGCCCCCGGCCAGCAAGGGCCTGGTCCAGCGCGTTGAAGGCCGGATGGAGCCGGTCCTGGGGCAGGGGGAAGTGAAGGGTCCGGGCCATCGCCTGCTCCGTCTCCCCCCGGGCGCCTGCCCAGGCCATCGCCAGCGCCAGAGAGATGCTGTAGGGGGAATAGAAGAGGTTCCCTTCCCCGCTCTCCCGGAGGTGGTGGTAGAGGTCTAAAGCGAAAGCGGTGTTCCCCTGGACGAGGCTCTCCAGGTCTTCGGAGGGCACGTCGGGGGCGACGATCCGGGGTTTTTCGGATTGCAGAACCTGGGCCAGGGCTGGCTGGACGGTCGGGCGGGTGCAGGCGGACAGGGTGCTCAGCAGCAGGATACTGGCCAGAAGATAACAGAGAGCAGTTTTCATTTTCCTCCTCCTTGTCATGGTTGGGCCGATCTCCGGAGCCCGCCCCGATGGACTCCGTTATCTCCGACGAAGGAGCACCCCGCCGAGTTCCCACACCTGGACTCTGGCTTTGCCGCCAGCCGCAAAATCTATTCCCCATCGTGCCGATTGAACATTGGCCTCCCTGGGCCTTTGCGCGCCGGGGGTCGGCCTTTAACGCAAGATGAATTCCAGGAAGGTCGGTGAAGACCGACCGAAGGCCTCCGTAGGGGCGACCGGCCGGTCGCCCCTACAGTTCCCTGAATTTGTGCCTGTGGTGGAGGGTAAGGGGGCCAAAAACCGCCGCCGGCAGGACTCTTTGATTTTGTGCACCGTTCCAGACAATCGGCAAGTTGCCCTCTCGGAAGGGCGGAATGTCGGTTTTATTGAGTCTCGCCTTGCTATAGTAACAGCCGCTGGATGGGCAATTTCCCGATGCGCCGTACGCCGAAGTTTTTACCCCTCTCCCCCTGCCCTCACAAGTGTAGGTTTTTTCAGCCCGTCTATCGCCGGGCCGCACAATCCTTCTCTTTCCCCTCACCTCCCTGA
>DAOUBO010000255.1:0-3668 GCA_034432695.1 Anaerolineae bacterium
CGCCGCCCGCCGCAACCCCTTTTCTCCCCCTCTCCTTGCCCGCCGCCGAAAGCGAACAGGAGAGGGGAGGAGGCCAGGGGGTGGGGTGAGGGCACGGTCGGATTGCCAGAATGATTTTTCGGCTTACATCCCGGCAGTTGATTCAAAGTCCAGGTTACGTATTCCTGGGCCGCAGATGGGGGAAAAGGATCACCTCCCGAATGGAGGACCGGTTGGTGAAGAGCATAACCAGCCGGTCAATGCCCATGCCGAAGCCGCCGTTGGGTGGCATGCCGTACATCATGGCCCGGATGTAGTCCTCGTCCAGCGGGTGGGCCTCCTCGTCGTCCGCTTTGTAGAGCCGCCGCATTTCCAGGAAGCGCTGCTCCTGGTCCAGCGGGTCGTTGAGTTCGCTGAAGGCGTTGGCGATCTCCATCCCGCCGATGAAGGCCTCAAACCGCTCCACGTGGGTGGGGTCGTCGGGCTTGGCCTTTGCCAGAGGCGAAATGTCCCGCGGATAGTCGTAGAGGATGGTGGGCTGGATGAGTTTCGGCTCCACCAGGCCGCTCAGCAGTTCTTTATCAATCAGTTTGCCCCACGTCTGGCCGGGCTGGGCGGGGATGCCGGCCTTCTGAAGGGCCTCGTAAAGGGCCTCCGCGGTGGGGTACCGGGTGTAGTCAATGCCGCTGGCCTCCAGGATGGCCTCCCGGAGCGTCATCCGCCGCCAGGGCGGGGTCAGGTCTATGGTATGCCCCTCGTAGGTGATGACGGTGGTCCCCAGCACCTCCCGCGCGACGGTGGAAACCATCTCTTCGCAGAGGTCCATCACCGCCCGGTAGTCCAGATAGGCGGCGTAGAACTCCAGCATCGTGAACTCCGGGTTGTGCTTGAAGGAGACCCCCTCGTTGCGGAAGTCGCGGCCGATCTCGTAGACCCGCTCAAACCCGCCGACGAGGAGCCGTTTCAGGTAGAGTTCGTCGGAGATGCGCAGGTAGAGGTCCTGGTTCAACTGGTTGTGGTGGGTGATGAAGGGACGGGCTGCAGCGCCGCCGTAGACCGGCTGGAGGATCGGCGTCTCCACTTCCAGGAAGCCCCGCTCGTCCAGGAACCGCCGGATGGCGGCGATGGTGCGGGCGCGGATGCGGAAGATCTCGCGGACTTCGGGGTGGACCGCCAGGTCGGCGTAGCGCTGACGGTATCGCTCCTCCACGTCGGTGAGGGCGGAGTAGCGGATGACCCGGTCGCCGACCTGCTGTTCCTTGCCCCAGGGGAGGGGGCTGAGGGCTTTGGCCAGCATCCGCAGCCGGGTGACCTCCACGGTAATCTCGCCGGTGCGGGTGCGCATCAGGCGGCCCTTCGCTTCCACAAAGTCGCCCAGGTCAAAGTCCTTCTCAAAGGCTTCGTAGGTTTCCTCGCCCAGCAGGTTGACCCGGAGGAGCAACTGGATTTTCCCGCTTTCGCCCTCTATGTGGGCGAGGGAAGATGAGGGAGGTCAAAATCACCCAACGGGTGATGGCCGCAATTTTGCGGCCGACGGACCACCCTCACATATGATGGAACACGGAGCCCGAACCACGGAACACGGATTACGATGATAGATATCGCCCTTATCCGCCGAGACCCCCAGTTCGTGCGGGACGCGCTGACCGTCCGGAACGAGGACCCGTCGCTGGTGGAGCGCGTCCTGGAGATAGACGCCCGCTGGCGGGCCCTGCTGACCCAGATGGAGGAACTTCGGGCCGAACGCAACCGGGTCTCCAGAGAGATCGGGCGAATAAAGGACCCGGCCCAGCGGGAGCCGCTGATCGCACAGATGCGCGCGGTGGGCGACCGCATCGCGGAACTGGAAGATCAGGTCCGCGCAGCAGAGGCGGAACGGGACGACCTGCTTCTTCGCCTCCCCAACCTCCCCCACCCCTCCGTCCCCATCGGCCCCGACGAGAGCCACAACGTCGTGGTGCGGGAGTGGGGCGAGCCCCGCACGTTTGACTTTGACCCCCTCCCCCACTGGGACCTGGGGCCCGAACTGGGCATCCTGGATTTTGAGCGGGGCGTGAAACTGGCCGGCAGCCGCTTCTACGTCCTCTGGGGCGCCGGCGCCCTCCTGGAGCGGGCCCTCATCGCCTGGATGCTCCACGTCCACACCCACGAACACGGCTACACCGAGGTCTACCTCCCCTTCGTTGTCAAACGGGAGTGCCTGGTCGGCGCGGGCCAACTCCCCAAGTTTGAGGACAACCTCTACCGCGACATAGAGGACGACCTCTGGCTGGTCCCGACGGCAGAGGTCCCGCTGACCAACCTCCACCGGGACGAGATTCTCCCGTCCGACGCGCTGCCCCTCAGGTACGTCGCCTACACCCCCTGCTTCCGGAGGGAGCGGATGAGCGCGGGACGAGACGTCCGGGGCATCAAGCGGGGCCACCAGTTTGACAAGGTGGAGATGTACCAGTTTACCACCCCGGAGACCAGTTACGACGCGCTGGAGGAGATGGTGGAGCACGCCCTGGACCTCTGCCGTCGGCTGGAGATCCCCCATCGTGTCGTCCAGATCTGCACGGGCGACCTGGGCTTCACCGCCGCCAAAACCTACGACATAGAAATGTGGGCTCCTGGCTGTGGGGAGTGGCTGGAGGTCAGTTCCCTCAGCAACTGCGAGGACTTCCAGGCCCGCCGGGCCAACATCCGCTACCGGCCAGAGCCGGGCGCCCGCCCCCGCTTCGTCCACACCCTCAACGGTTCGGGCCTGGCCCTGCCGCGCGTCGTCATCGCCATCCTGGAGAACTACCAGCAGCCCGACGGCTCTGTCGTCGTCCCGGAGGTCCTGCGGCCCTGGATGGGCGGAATGGAGCGCATCGAATGAAGCCCCTGGACCAACTCTGCATCAACACCATCCGCACCCTGGCAATGGACGCCGTCCAGCGGGCCAACTCCGGGCATCCCGGAATGCCGATGGGGATGGCCGACGTCGCCTATGTCCTCTGGACCCGCTTCCTGAAGCACAACCCCAAAGACCCGACGTGGCCGGACCGGGACCGATTCGTCCTCTCCGCGGGGCACGGCTCTATGCTCCTCTACAGCCTCCTCTTCCTGACCGGCTACGACCTGACCCTGGAGGACCTGATGGCCTTCCGACAATGGGGAAGCCGGACGCCGGGACACCCGGAATACGGCGTCACCCCCGGCGTGGAGACGACCACGGGGCCACTGGGTCAGGGGCTGGGCAATGCCGTCGGGATGGCCATCGCGGAGCGGTTCCTGGCGGCGACCTTCAACCGGCCGGGCTTCCCCATCTTTGACCACTACACCTACGCCATCGTCTCCGACGGCGACCTGATGGAAGGCATCAGCCACGAAGTAGCCTCGCTGGCAGGCCACCTGGGCCTGGGGAAACTCATCTGCCTCTACGACGACAACGACATCTCCATTGAAGGCTCCACGGACATCACGTTCACCGAGGAGGCCGCCGCCCGCTTCCGCGCCTACGGCTGGCCCGCACCGGAGGTGGGGGGGGGCGGGCCGGGCCTTTCCCCCGCCTATGCCCCCAGGCCCACCGCCAGGCCGAGGAGAGGGCCCCGAACACATCGGCCAGGGCCTCCCCCCGGGTGTGCCGGACCGTGAGCACCACATGCACGGCCCGGTAGCCGAGCCCCACCAGCCGGGCCGCCGCCCGGGCCAGGGCCTCGCCC
>DAOUBO010000256.1:0-2626 GCA_034432695.1 Anaerolineae bacterium
GCCGCTGGTACTGGCGCTGGAGCGGCCCGGCGGTTCCATCTCCCGCCTGGAGACCCGCATCCTGCCGGCATCCCACCCCCGGGCCGGGGCCAATCTCTGGTACGCCGAACGGCTCTTCAAGTTCTTCCTCTGGCAGCGCGGCGGCTTCCGGGCCTGGGTCGGCGGCCCCGAAGAGGTCGGACGGTACCTGCAGGCCCGCTACGGCCCGGACGGGACCCGTGCCTTTGACCACCACTTTATGGGCGAGACGGTCTACGGTCGCCCCTTCACCTGGGTCCTCTGCCGGCCCGACGAGGTCCCCCCGGCACACGAGCGACATCAGGCCCTGGGGGGACATCTGGACGGCTGCCGCATCGGCTTTGACCTGGGCGCGTCTGACCGAAAGGTCGCGGCGGTGATAGACGGCCGGGTCGTCTTCAGCGAGGAGGTCATCTGGGAGCCGTCGGCCCAGGCGGACCCCCGGTACCACTACGACGAGATCCGCCAGGGGCTGCAGCGGGCGGCGGAGCACCTGCCGCGCGTGGACGCCATCGGCGGGAGCGCGGCCGGCGTATACGTGGAGAACCAGGTGCGCGTCGCTTCCCTCTTCCGGGGCGTCCCGCCGGAGCGCTTTGACCAGGTCCGCACTCTCTTCCTGCGGCTGGGCCGGGAACTGGGGGTCCCGCTGGTTGTCGTCAACGACGGCGAGGTGGCCGCGCTGGCGGGCGCGATGTCCCTGGAGACGACGGCCCTGCTGGGCATCGCCCTGGGCTCCAGCGAGGCCGCCGGCTTCGTGACCCCCGAGGGGCTGCTGACGGACTGGCTGAACGAACTGGCCTTTGCTCCCGTGGACGAGAACCCTCAGGCGCCCGCCGACGACTGGTCGGGCGACCGGGGGGTGGGCGCCCAGTACCTCTCCCAGCAGGCCGTCTTCCGGCTGGCGCCGCAGGTGGGCATCCACATCCCGGAGGGCCTCTCTAAAGCGGAGAAACTGGCCTTTGTCCAGGAGTATCTGGAGAGGGGCCACGAGGGCGCGCGGCTCATCTGGGAGACGATGGGGGTCTACCTGGGCTACGCCATCGCCCACTATGCCGACTTTTATCCTGCGCGGCACGTGCTCATCCTGGGACGGTGCACTTCGGGGAGCGGCGGGCGCATCCTGCTGGAGGGGACCCACAACGTGCTGCGGTTGGAGTTTCCCGACCTGGCCGACCGGATAGAGATTCACCTGCCCGATGAGCGGAGCCGCCGGGTGGGCCAGGCCGTCGCAGCGGCCAGTTTGCCGGTGATCCCGAAACCCATCGCGCCAGGTTCATCCTGCGCCCCATCGGAGGAGCGATGAATTTCCGCAATCCCACTGCACATGTCTTCGTCCCGGATGGGCTTCCCCCGGAGGAGGCGCTGGCCCGGACCACCCATCTGGCCGTCGGCGCCCATCAGGACGACGTGGAGATTCTGGCGGCGGAGGGCATTCTCCAGTGCTTCCAGCGGCCCGACCGCTGGTTCTGCGCCGTCGTGGTGACCGACGGGCGCGGCTCCCCGCGCGACGGCCTGTACCGGGATTACACCGACGACCAGATGCGAACAGTGCGGATTCAGGAGCAGAAGAAGGCCGCGGTGGTGGGGGAGTACGGCGCGCTGGTCCTGCTGGACTACCCCAGCGCGACGGTCAAGGACGGGCGGAACCCGGACCCCGTCGCCGACCTGGAGGCGGTCTTCCAGCGGGCCCGGCCCGAGGTCGTCTACACCCACAACCCGGCCGATAAACACCCCACCCACGTCGCGGTGGCGCTGCGGACGATTCAGGCCCTGCGGCAACTCCCGCCCGGGATGCGCCCCCGGCGCGTCTACGGGTGCGAGGTCTGGCGGGACCTGGACTGGCTGCCCGACGCGGACAAGGTGATCCTGGACCTCTCGGCCCGTGAGAACCTGCAGGCCGCGCTGCTGGGCCTCTACGACTCCCAGATCAGCGGCGGGAAGCGGTACGACCTGGCGACGATGGGCCGTCGGCGGGCCAACGCCACCTACAGCGAGACCCACAGCGTGGACGTCCGCACCGGCGCGACCTTCGCGATGGACCTGACCCCGCTGATAGAGGACCCGGGGCGGGACATCGTGGCCTACGTGGGTGGGTTCATTGAGCGCTTCGCGCGGGAGGTGGAGGACCAGCTGAGGCGGTTGCTCTGAAGAGCGGGATGAGTTTCCGGGTGGTCCCCGAAAAGGGCGAAGCCAGGACGACCCCTGTCGGTATCAAAACCGATCACGGTGCATTCAGGAAGGAGGTGATGCGCGATCGCAGGAGGAGAAACGTTTCCCTGAGTCCTGGAGAGGCAGTCTTACCCACATCCCAACCTGGACTTTGGATGCACCGAAATGGGTGTGGCCGAAATGGATTTCGGCCTGCATCGCGGCAAGTGGTCCAAAGTCCAATCCGAACCATTAACCCCAATGATCCAGAAGGAGGTCAGGAGAAATGCGCAGCAAAGTGTGGACTCTCGTAGCCGTTCTGAGCGTGGTCGCGGTTCTGCTGACGGCCTGCGGGCCCAAGGCGACCCCGACCCCGACGCAGCCGCCGGCCCAGCCCCAACCCACCCAACCCCCGGCACCAGGAAGGGAAAGACCCCCTCTACCATCCGGATGAGCGTAT
>DAOUBO010000257.1:0-2025 GCA_034432695.1 Anaerolineae bacterium
GAACTGAGACGGGAAGGAGGGAAAGTGTTTGCGCCCTCTTTGGGCACGCCTTTCCCCACGGCCACTCCCTGGCCAACGCCTTTTCTGACCCCAACCCCCCCGCCGCCTGCGCGCACACCTACGCCTACCCAACTGCCACCGTATCTTATCTCGCCTATCTCGCCCATTTCGACACCTGCGCCGACAGCATATCCATAACTGTCCATTTGGGGAAGCGGATTACTTTTACGGGTGATAGGCGGGCTAACCACTCGCTGCAGCCGACTGCTCCCTCGGCGGCTTCGCCGCCTCGGTCGCAGCGGCTGAGCTCGGTGCCGTTGGTCCTAAACAAATCTTTTTGGAAAAGTGAAATGATAAGTGAAATGATAAAAGGTGTGTTATTTGCCCTTTTTGGAGTAATTTTGTTTCTGGGTTCGTATCTTCGGCAGGACTGGGTTTTCGGAAGTAGACAAGCAAAAAATCTTGCATATTTTCTTGGAAACGAGGAGAGGGTTAGAATATTCTATATTATTCTCTCGGTAATTTTTATAATATTGGGTGTTCTATATGTTCTGTCAAAATTACTTTTATTATTAACATCAAACTGACGCAATTGTGTACTTGAAACTTCTCAGGAGGACCGGGCATAGATCGCTTTGACCCGGGCTACAACGGTAAAGGGATCCTCAAACGGATCACCGGAGGTGGATTGGGCATCTGGTGGTTGATTGATGGGATCCAGATCGCCACCAATTCCTTACCCGATGCCAGCGGTCAGCCGCTCAGGAAATAAAGCCGGGCAGCGAAGTATATCCTGTCGGCCAGCGCGCGAACGCCTCAACGCAAGGCCCGCGCGTGTGCTTTTCTGAACCGTTCCAACATCACTATATTCAAAAGGGAGGTGTACGATGTCCAAGATCCTTCGGGTCAACATGACCGACCGGACGGTCAAGTACGAAGAGGTCCCCGAGAAGTACCGCTTTCTGGGCGGACGGGGCCTGACCTCGTCCATCGTCTACGACGAGGTGGACCCCACCTGCCACCCCCTGGGGCCCAACAACAAACTGGTCTTCGCCCCCGGCATCATCACCGGCACCAACGCGCCGACCTCCGGCCGCGTCTCCGTGGGCGGCAAGTCCCCCCTCACCGGCGGCATCAAGGAGTCCAACGCCGGTTCCGGCTGGCCCCAGTCGGTGGCGAAACTGGGGATCAGGGCCATCATCGTGGAGGGCTACCCCAAAGACGGCGGCTGGTGGGGACTGCACATCACCAAGGACGGCGCCACCTTCTTCCCCGCCGACGAGTACGCCGGCCGGAGCCTCTACGAGGTCTACCCGCTCCTCTTTGAGCGCTTCGGCAAGAAGGTGGACATCTGCTCCATCGGCGTCGCCGGGGAGATGAAGATGGCCATGGCCGGGGTCTGCTTCAACGACGCCCACGGGCGGCCCAGCCGCTACTCCGGGCGCGGCGGCCTCGGCGCGGTGATGGGCTCCAAGGGCCTCAAGTTCATCATCGTGGACCCCGAGGGCGGCCCGGGCGTCCAGATCGCCAACCCCGACCTCTTTGAGCAGGGCCGCAAGAAGATGCTGGAGGCCCTCCGCCAGCACGACATCACCAAGCCCAAGGGCGGCCTGAACACCTACGGCACCGCCATCCTGGTCAACATCCTCAACGAGGCGGGTGGCTACCCCACCCGCAACTTCCGGGAGGGCCGATTTGAGGGCGCCGCAGCGACCTCCGGCGAGGCCATCTTTGAGACCAACAAGCGCCGCCTGGGCAAGGAACTCTACAACCACGCCTGCCACCCCGGCTGCGTCATCCAGTGCTCCAACACCTACTACGACGAGCAAGGGAACGAGATCGTCTCCTGCATTGAGTACGAGTCCACCTGGGCGCTGGGGGCCAACTGCGGCATTGACAACCTGGATGCCATCGGCAAACTCATCTGGCTCTGCAACGACATCGGCCTGGACACCATTGAGACCGGTGGCACGCTGGCGGTGGCGATGGACGCGGGCCTGCTGCCCTTCGGCGACTGGCAGGGGG
>DAOUBO010000258.1:0-3928 GCA_034432695.1 Anaerolineae bacterium
CGGGTGACGCCGCACACGCTGCGGCACACCTTTGCGACGCGGTTTCTGCGGTCGGGGGGCGACCTGGCGACACTCCAGGCGATCCTGGGCCACACCAATCTCTCCACGACGGCGCGGTATCTGCATCCGGATACGACAAGGATGCAGGAGATGGTGGAGGAGTTGTAGCAGGGGGCAGGGGGCAGGAGGCAGGAAGCAGGAGGCAGGAAGCAGGGAGCAAGAGGCAGGAAGCAGGAAGCAGGAAGCAGGAAGCAGGGGGCAGGGGGCAGGAAGCAGGGGGCAGAGGGCGGGCTTCGGGCGGGGTATGGGAGATTAGCCTCCAGGGGTCGGAAATCCCATTTGCTTTAAGGGCGATTTTCGGGTATACTTGGCAGAGTAGACAGTTTGTACAAACTGCACAGTTTCATCAACACCTGAGGGGAGACGATGCTGAGAACGATTTCTTCCTCCGACCTCCGGAGCCAGATCCGGCGGGTCCTCAACGAGGTCCGTTACAGCCGGGCCCAGTACGTGGTGGAGAAGTTCGGGGAACCAACGGCGGCCATCATCAGCATTGAGGATTTCCGCCTCCTGCAGGCCCTCCGACAGCAGGAAATGACCGACCGGTTGCGGGAGATCATCGCCCGGGCACGGGCCCAGGCCCGGGATCTTCCCCCGGAGGAACTGGACGCACTGGTAGAAGAGGCCCGGGCCGATTTCCACCGCCGGAAAGGCCGCCCGTCCGATGGCGATTAGGGCCGTTCTGGATACAAACGTCCTGGTCAGCGGGCTGGTGGCGGAAGGCGGAGCGCCCCGGCGGATCGTGGACGCCTGGCTGGAAGGACGATTCACCCTCGTGGTCTCCCCCTATCTGCTGGAAGAACTGCTCCACGTCCTGACCTATCCCCGGATCGCCAGCCGCATCCGCCTGGAGGAGGAAGACCTGGAGGTTCTCCTGGAAGCACTGGTGAGTCGGGCGGAGGTCACAGAAGGGGCCCTTTCCCTGCCAGGGGTGACCCGCGACCCGAAGGATGACCCGGTGGTGGCGTGTGCGTGGGAGGGGGAGGCTGACTACATTGTCAGCGGCGACCAGGACCTGCTGGTACTGGGGCGGTACAGGAACATCCGGGTGGTCTCGCCCCACGAGTTCGTGGAAATCCTGGACAACGTCGGAGACCCGCCGGGCGCAGGATGAATCTTGTGCGGCTGAATCTTGCGCTACAGTTCCAGCAGCCGATCTATCTCCCGCAGGTCTTCCCCGGACCGCAGGTTGGTTTTCGCCACCGGGGACTCCCAGATGAAGTCCCGGTACCACTGGCGCAGGCTCTCCACAGCCTCCCGGTCCCGAACGATCAACGCCACGCCCAGATGGGGATAGGTCGCCCGGTCCGGAAACGCGATGATGGCCTCTGTCTCACCGATGAGACAGTCCAGGGCCAGGGGGTTCTCGTGGCAAAAGCGCACCGCGGCGCCGGAAAAGCGCAGCAACTCCTCTTTCCAGACCCGGCGCATCTCATCCCTCCAGCCCGGCATAAGCGTACAGAAAATCCACGAAGGCTTTCTCTGCCTCCACCAGACCGGCGACCCGGCCGCCGCCCTCCACGACCAGGTACTCATCGGCGGCGTGGTGGCGGCCCCCATGCCCCAATCCGCCCTCCGCCAGCGGGAGGCTCAGCGGCGGCTGGGTAAAGAGGTACATCGGCGCCGCCCCCGGCGTCATCGGCCAGATTTCGCACCGGACCCCGTACTCCTCATAAACCCGCCGCAGCGCCTGGACAACCGCTGCATCCAGACGGGTCCTGGACCACTCGTAGGCCGCCCGTACCCGAACCTCTATGTCGGCATAGCCCAGCCGGTCCAGATGGGCCCGCAGCGCGGCGACCACGTCATCTGAGCGCATATCCGGCACCAGCCGGATGTCCAGTTTGCCCAACGCCTCGTGGGGAAGGACGGTCATCGTCCCCGGACCGGTGTAGCCCGCGCAGAGGCCGTTGATATTCAGCGAGGGCTCCAAGCAGAACCGCCGCAGGAGCGCTTCCCCCTCCAGGTCGTCCACGAAGCGGGAGACGCCCCATTCCTCCTGCCAGACGGCCGGGTCAAACGTCTCCGCCAGCCGCCGAAGCAGGCCCTCGTCCTCCGGAGAGGGAGGCCGGACTGGGTCGGCCAGGCCAGGGACGGCGATGGTGTTCCCGTCGGAGGTGGTCAGGGTGCTCAGGGCGTGAACCAGCCGCCAGACGGGGCTATCCACCACTGCCTTGCGGCTGGAATGGATCCATCCCCGCTGAGGCCCCCGTCCCCAGCGCGAGCCGGAGGCGACCAGTTCCAGGTAGACGATGCCTTTTTTGCCCAGGCTGAGCCGGACCCGCCCGTGGGCGTCCTGGGCAGCGTCGGGGACAAAGACGCCGTCGGCCCGGGCCAGGCGGTCCCGATAGCGGGCAACGACCTGAGGGAAATGGGGACTGCCAATCTCTTCCTCGCCCTCGGTGATGAACATCAGGTTGACCGGAAGGGTGCCCGTGACGGCCAGGACCGACTCCAGGGCATTGAGCCAGAGGCGGTAGGGGCCCCGGGAGTTGTAGGCACCCCGGGCGATGACGACCAGAGGAAACGGCGGCTGAGGGACCAGGTCGGCCGCGAAGGGGTCGTGGGTCCAGGGCTGGTCGGCCACAGGCTGGACGTCGTACATGCCGTAGACGACGAGGGTCTTCGGCGCACCGACGTCCAGGCAGGCCCAGACGCCGGGGTGGCCCTCGGTCTCCACCAGTTCCACCTCCTGGCAGCCCAGGTCACGGTAGATGCGCATCAGGAGTTGGGCACTCTCCCGGATGCCGACGTTCTCCGCGCTGATGCCCGGCTGGCGGAGGAACTCCCGGAGTTTCTCTATATGCTCATCCCGGTGGGCTTCCATATAGCGATGAATGGCTTTCTGGAAGTTCATTCTCCCCTCCTGGCAGTTCCTGGAGCACCCTCTCCGCCTCCTCCCGCAGGACGTGGAGGCCGATGCGGTCTATCCGGTCCAGGGCTTCCGCCGCGCTCCGGCGGGCCTCCTCCCATCGGCCCAGCATCCGGTAGGCCTGGGCCAGCCGAGTTTTCGCGTATGCCACCAGGCGCGGCTCATCCCAGGTCATCCGTTCTATCGCTCTCAACAGCCAGGGCTCGGCCTCCGCGGGCCTCCCGTTCTGGATCAGGTTCGCCCCCCGGCGGTAGGCATACCAGGCCAGGGCCCGTCCCCACCCCAGTTCCCGGGCCCACTCCTCGCCCCGGTCCAGCCACTCCAGCGCAGCATCCAGATCCCCGCGAGCGCTTTCTGCCATACTCAGCCGATACGCAGCCAGCACTTTGATCTGCAGGTTTCCGATCGCTTCCCCGATAGCCAGCGCTTCTTCGGCCAGCGTTCGTCCATCTTCAGGATTCCCCGTTTCAGTAAGATAGTCCGATAGCCTTTCCAAACCCAGAGCAACCTCCTGTAGGTCCCGGTAGTGACGGGCGATAGCCACAGCCTGGTTCAGGATTTCTATGCTCTTCGTTCTTTCTCCTTGCTCCCACAAGAGGATGCCCCGCCGCCGCAGCAGCCGTCCTGCCGCGCGTTCATCGCCTGCTAACCGGGCGGCATCTGTTGCGGCCATCAGTATCCGCCTCGTTGCGCTCAACAGACCTATGAGGTAAGGGTAGAACCAGAGGTTCTCCACCAGAGGGATGAACGTCTCCCATCGCTGGTGCTCCTCACACCACACCAGCGCCTGGCGCAGGTTGGGGTACTCCGCCGCAACGATGGGGAGATGCTCTATCCGGATGTCCAGGTCCGCCGCCCATCTCCGGGCAAACTCCAGCGCCCAGTCCAGCCAGCGCCCCACCAGAACCGCTCCCCATTCCTCCTGCTCCACCCTCTCCCGGACATACTCCTGCACGATGGGCAGCATCCAGAAGCGGTCATCGGCGCCGCGGTTGA
>DAOUBO010000259.1:0-8901 GCA_034432695.1 Anaerolineae bacterium
AACTCACCGCAGAGGCGCCGAGAGCGCAGAGTTCTACATTAGCCTTATCTCTGCGCCCTCTGCGTCTCGGCGGTAAAAACAGCCTTTTTGCGGTGGACTCAAAGATCCTCCAGGCCACTGTTCGTAGTCAGGCACGAAACCCAGTGGAGTGCCGCCTTTTTTGAACGTGCCAGGCTTTCTCATCATTGCCCGGCACGTTCCGACGTGCGAGGGTCCAGCCGGGCGTTGAGCAGGTCGGCCGCGAGGTTGGCCGTCAGCACCACCACGGAGACAACCAGAAAGACTCCCTGGATGACTGGATAGTCCCGCGCGGTCACGGACTCAAAGATGAGGCGCCCCATGCCGGGATAGTTGAAGAGAGTCTCAATGAAGACGGCGCCGGTAACGGCCATCCCGGCGTGGGCCGCCAGGTGGGCCACGAAGGGGAGAACCGCGTTGCGGAAGGCGTGCCCCCACTTCAGCCGGCCCTCGGGAAGCCCTTTGGCCCGGGCGACCAGCATAAAGTCCTCTCCCAGGAGGGTTACCATCGTGTTCCGGAGCAGGAGGAATTTGGTCCCCAGCATCGCCAGGGTGAGCGTCAGCGCCGGGAGGAGCAGGTGGCGGCCGATGTCCAGGACGGCCGCAAGCGCCGACGGGTAGCGGGCAAAGGGAGTCCGTCCGCCCGCCATGGGGAGCCAGCGCAGGCGGGCCCCGAAGAGCAGGATCAACAGCATCCCGGTGAAGTAGACGGGGACGTTTGCCAGCAGGATGTTCGTGGCGACCAGTGCCCGGTCGGCCCGGGAGCCCCGCCGCCATGCCGCCTCGGTCCCGCCGAGCAGGGCCAGGGCGGAAGAGAGGAGGAGCGCCGTCCCCACCAGCAGCAGCGTCCAGGGGAGATGCGCGGCGATGAGGTCCGCCACCGGACGGTTCAGGCGGATGGAGCGGCCCAGGTCGCCCCTGAAGGCTCCCCACAGATAGCGGACGTACTGCTCCGGGAGGGGCCGGTCCAGGCCGTAGTAGGAGGCCAGCGCCGCCCGCACCTCGGGGTCAAAGACGTAGTCCGAACTGGACGGGTCCAGCAGGGCTGCCAGCGGGTCGCCCGGCATCAGGCGCGGCAGGAGGAAGTTGAGGGTCAGCACCGCCCAGAGCGTAACCAAATAGGAGAGGACGGCGCGCCTCATGACTCCACGGAAATGCCGTAGCCGTCCAGCCGGTAGTGGGCGTCCTGGGCGCAGGGGATGCAGACGGGCTGGCCGTCCTTGATGCGGGCCCGGGTCTCCATCACGCTCTCGCCGCAGACCGCGCAGCGCACCGAGGCGAAGATGCGGGAGCGGGGCGGCACCTCTATCCGCAGGTGCTGGACGGCAAAGACCTCCTCTTCCGGCAGTTCCAGTTGCTGGAAGGAGGCCTCGGTCCAGAGTTCCGTCAGGCGGGCATGCTCTTCGGGCGTCGCCTCCTGGTGCTCCTGGACGATCTTCCGGAAGAGGACGTTCGCCTCTTCGGAGAGACGGCTCCGGAAACCCTCCACGAAGTCCGCCCGCAGCGCGACGCGGACGGCGGTCCCGTCCCGGCGGGCCAGTGTGAAGGCCGTCTTGCCCAGGTCCCGGTAGACCAGGCCGTTGTTGCCGAAGGTGCATCCGGTAACGGTCTGGACGCCGTCGCTGAAGCAGTTGTTGCACTCCAGGATGGCGACGACATCCTCCATCCCGGGATTCTCCTGGACGCCCAGGGCCCGCATGGCGATGAGGCCGGCCCGGACGCCGAGGGCCAGGAAAGGGCAGAAGTGGCCGTGGAGTTCCCCGGCCTTCAGGAGCAGGGCCCGGACATCTCCTTCCCGGATGAGGGATTCTACAGGGGTTCGGGGTCGGGTGGGCAGGGTCATTGTAGCCTCCTTGAGGTCAGATGAGGGCGCGGGCCGGCAGGGTGTCGTTGAGGCAGGCCAGGCAACAGCGCCGACCGTTCTGCAGGAACAGGTGGGTCTCCAGCACGGGCTCCCCGCAGATTTCGCAGTAGGCCAGGCCCGTCGCCACCGAATCCGACGGCCAGCCCACGGGCAGGTATCGGGCCGCAAACAGCGTCTCGGCGGGCGTGTCCAGGATGAAGGTGATCCGCTGATCCAGCAACGTCTGATACCGGGCGGTCTCCAGGAGCGTCGCCTGCCCGGCCTGGATTTTCCGCTCCAGTTCGGCCATCTCCGGATTCTCCGGCAGAACCCCCGGCCTCAGAGAGAGGCGCAACCCCTCCGCTTCGCCGCAGAGAAAGGTGTAGACGTGTTTGCCCCAGTCCCGGACCAGAAGCCGCCGGTTGCCCAGCGTGCAACCTGTTATATACTGGATGGCGTCTATGGCCGAGGTGGTGTTCTCGGCGACCACCCGCAGCAGCGTGCCGGACATCAGGGCTATCGTCAGCCGCTCCAGCGCGTACTGGCTCACCCGATACCCCAGCGCCAGGTCGGGGCAGAGGTGGCCGTGAAAATCCGCAATCTGCTTCAGCCGGAAGTCCACCAGCATGGGCTCTTCCTCCTCCACCTGAAAATGGAGCACCCACTGCCCGCGCCAGAACGTCTGGCCTCCCATCTCCACCGATTCTGTCAGGTCCAGGTACAGCGCGAAAACGTCTCCCTCCCGGACGCGCACCAGGTAGAGCATGGAAGGGGGAGAAACGGACTCCCGAAAAGCGCCAAGCAGTTCCACCACATCGTATTGCCGCCCGCAGTGGCAGAAACGGAGAGGCATTCGGAGGCGGTTGTCGTAAAGAACCCCGACCTGCTCCTGGATCGGGATCACCCGGTCGGCATCAATCTGGCGGAGGACGGCTTCGCGGGTCAGCATGAACAGCCCTTAAACTGAAAGAAGTCGCAGGTGCAATTATATGCAACAACAACAAATTGTCAAGTGGGTTTTTGCAGGGGGCGCATGGATGAGGGGCCGTAAACGGGCTGCGAATTCCGTCCGCTGTTCCGCCTTTTCCCGCAGGGCCGCGGGCGCAACGGCTGTCCTTATGCTGGTCCCTGCCGGGCTCTTCCTGGCCGTCTTTTACCTCTACCCCCTGGCCCGCATTCTCTCCTCTGCGCTGGACGGACGCCTGCTCTTCCAGAAAGGGGCCTGGGACCTGATCGGGCGAACGCTCGGTTTTACCGTCTACCAGGCCGTTCTCTCCACTTTGCTGACCCTCATCGTCGGTCTGCCGCTGGCCTTCCTGTTTGCACGCTACGATTTCCGCGGCAAGCCCCTCTGGCGTGCTCTGATGACGGTTCCCTTTATGCTCCCGACCGTCGTCGTCGCGGCCGGTTTCAACGCCTTCCTGGGGGACCGGGGCTGGGTCAACCTGACGCTGATGCGGTGGCTGGGGCTGGGGGCGGCGCCCATTCGCTTCACCGGCACCCTGACGGCCATCCTGGTCGCCCACGTTTTCTACAACACCATCCTGATTGTCCGCATTCTGGCCCATACACTGGAACATCTGGACCCCCGCCTGGAACAGGCGGCCCGTGTGCTGGGCGCGGACGGGTGGCAGACCTTCCGGCACGTGACGTTTCCGCTCCTGCGCCCGTCGCTGCTGGCGGCTTCGGCCCTGGTGTTTCTGTTTGACTTCACCAGTTTCGGTGTCATCCTGCTTCTGGGCGGCCCAAAGTTCGCCACACTGGAGGTGGAAATCTACGTCCAGGGGGTACATCTGCTCAACCTCCCGATGGCCGCGCTGCTGTCGGTGGTCCAGTTGATCTGCACTGCCGCTCTGGCCTGGCTCTACAGCCGTCTCCTGACCCGGGTCATCACACCCTTCGCGCCTCGCCCCGCGGCGGCCAACGTCCGCCCCGTGCGCCGTTGGGGGGAGCGGCTCTTTGTGGGCGGAATGCTGGCCCTGGTGGTGGTTCTGTTTCTGCTCCCGATGCTCTCCGTGCCGCTGCGTTCCGTCGTCCGGATGGAGGCCGCGCGCGGGGAGCGGGGCGAGGTCCGCTACGGCCTGACGGCCGAGTACTACCGGGAACTCTTTGTCAATCCCCGCCGCTCCCTCTTCTACGTCCCGCCGCTGCTGGCCGCGCGCAATTCCCTCCTCTACGCGCTGGCGACGGTTCTTCTCTCCCTGGCGCTGGGCTTCCCCGCGGCGACAGCGCTGGCCCGTCGGAACTCCTGGACCCGGGGGCCAGACGTGCTCTTTCTGCTCCCCCTGGGCACTTCGGCAGTGACGATGGGGCTGGGCTTTCTTCTGGCCTTCCGGCGCGCGGTGACTTCCCCCTTTCTGGTACCGCTGGCCCATACTCTCATCGCGCTTCCCCTGGTCGTCCGTACCCTCCAGCCAGCGGTCGCGGCCATTCCGCCCCGGCTGCGGGAGGCCGCGCAGGTTCTGGGAGCCTCTCCCTGGCGTGCCTGGTGGGCCGTGGAGTGGCCCATCCTCTGGCGCGCCGTTCTGGCCGCGGCCACCTTTGCTTTCACCGTCTCCCTGGGGGAGTTCGGTGCTACCCTGCTCCTGGCCCGGCCCGAGTACCCGACGCTCCCCGTTGCCATTTACCGTTTCCTCTCCCAGCCGGGCGGGCTCAACTACGGCCAGGCGATGGCGATGACGACCATCCTGATGGCCTTCGCGGCCGGGGGCATTCTTCTGATTGAGCGATTGCGCCCGCCGGCGGCCGCTGAATTCTGATCCTTGCTTTCCGCATCTTCTCCATCGGGCTGGAGAACGGTGGGGGGCGGCGGCGAATCTGTCGCAAAACCCCTCTCTTTTCCCCCATCGCGCCGGGTAAAAAAATCGGCCTCCCCGGGCCTTTGCGCGCTGGAGGTTGGCCTGTAATGCAAGGTCTGGCTGCGCCAGGATGCTTTACCTGACTTTCTTGGGCAACCGGGCGCAGTGGCCAGTCAACTGCTACGGACCAATGGGTCGGATTGTCAATCCGACCAAGATTGGATTAGTAATCCGGCCTATGGTCGGATTAGCAATCCGACTGTAGGTCGGATTAGCAATCCGACCTACGAGGTGGCTCACCCTTTGCCCGAAATTGGTGACATTTTTGGCTGACGACCGAATCGGCGCCCGGTGCCCTTTCCCCTGCCCTGGCCCCTGGTAGGAGTAGGACAACCGCTCGCAGTTGCCCTGGGAGTAGAGCAACTGCCCGCAGTTGTTCCCTTTTCCCGTTAGCCTTTGGCAGGAGGCGAGAGAAGGGGGATCAGGGAGACACTGGTGTTCACTGGGCCGGCGCCACGTCCCAGGCACCGACCGTAGGGGCGACCTGCAGGTCGCCCGGATTGGGGAGCGACCCGCAGGTCGCCCGGATTGGGGAGACGACCGGCAGGTTATTCGCCCAGCGCCTTCGGCTTGTAGCGCGAAATTCCCTTCGTAGCGCAAAATTCATTTTGGAAACGCGCTTGATTTTGCGTCTGGACTTTGGATAAACCGCCGGGGATGTAATTCATTTCGGCCTACAGGCCACCCATATATATGGGCATCGGCAAATGGATAAAGCCCACATATGTAGCATGGGTAAGGCGCTCTCCCTGGCCCTTTCAGTTTGTCCAAAGTCCAGGGTTATAACTGGATGCTGGATAAACCGCCCAGTAGGTCGGATTGTCAATCCGACTATGGTCGGATTGTCAATCCGACTATGGTCGGATTATCAATCCGACTTGGTCGGATTGTCAATCCGACCTACATAGTCGGATTATCAATCCGACCTACATAATCGGATGAGCAATCTGGCCTGCTGGCCGGTCAACTGCGATTTGGTGGGTCTATACCCTGCACACGAGCAGTTCCGACCCCCCGGAAACAAACTGGACGGACTACCACCTCACCCCTCCACCGCCCCCCATAGGCGCTCACCTGAGGTGCGGTGCGGGGGCGGCCATCTGCCCTCGGTACTGGCTGCAGGGGCGACCGGCGGGTCGCCCCAGGGCCTTCGGCTTATAACGCAAAATTCATTTTGCGAGGCACGCAAGATGAATCTTGCGCTACGGGTTGACGCCCGGCGCGAGAGCGCCCGGGAGGCCGATGTGGAAACAGCGCCGCGGGCGGTGAGGAAAACCCTCGGTCGCCACGGTTATCCAGAGCCCGGTCGTTAAAGATCGTGCAACTGAACTTTGATTATACCCTCTATTGCCGGTAAGTCAACCATGGGCACTGAGATTCAGATATGTACAGGTTGGGCGGCCCCGAATTGTGCCGAGTGCAGGAGCGACCGACCGGTCGCTCTTATCGGGCCTTCGGTTGGCCGATGGCGAGCCCTTCTGCACAACAGTCGGAGGCGTTGTTCCAACTCTGGCCCGAACTTCCGCGGACGGTCTGAGCCACCGGGTTATTCGGTCGGGAAGAAGCAGACCCCCACTGTGCCAGGGCCGGAATGGACCGCCAGCGCGGGGGAGAGGGAAGTCGTCAGTACCTCAACACACTCAAAAGCCTCCAGGACCATATCCCGCAACTGTCGGAGGCGGTCCAGCGCCGCCACATGGGTAAAGGCCACTTTGATCCGGGCCTTCCGACCAGCCTTCTCCTCCATCAACTCTACGATACGGAGATAGGCCCGCTGGAGAGTGCGGGCGGTCCCCATAGCGACGATGACCCCTTCTTCCATCCCGATGATCGGTTTAATGTTCAGCAGGGTCCCGACCAGATGCTGGGCATGACCGATCCGGCCTCCCATGTGGAGGTAGCGAAGGGTGTCGGCCGTCTGGAGCATCATCGCCCGGCGCGCCACTTCCCGCGCCCGCTCCACGACCTGGGCCAGACTCTGGCCGGAGAGCGCGGCCCGCGCCGCCTCTATCGCCGCCCACCCGTGGGCCATGGCGACCTGAAGGGTATCCACAATCTCTATTCGCACCTCCGGGACGCGTTCCCGCAGGATCTCCACTGCCGCCCGGCAGGATTGGAAAGCCCCGCTCCCTTTTGAGGTCATCGTCAGGGCGACGATCTCGCGGGTCCGCTCCAGGAGCCGCTGAAAGCCGGTCAGATAGTCCCCAGGGCTGGGATTGGACGTTGTAGGCAGCGAAGTGGCCCGCTCCAGATACTGGGCCAGCGAGTCCGTGTCTATATCCACGCTGTCCCGCAGGGTTTCCAGGCCCCGGTGGATGTAGTAAGGGACCAGTTCTATACCCAGTTCTTCCACCAGCGGTCCGGGAATACTGGCCGTGGTATCGGTCAGAATGCCAATCCGGGGCATGGTTTCCTCCTCTGCAATTTTACGAAAACCGGAGCCGGCGGTTGTTACAAAGAAGTTACAGGCCGATTACGGCTCAAGGCGGGTCGGTGGCAGAATGGTCGGCGCTCTCTCCGGCCGGGGCTTTCCAGATCTCCGTGCTCAGCCGGATAACTGCCTGGGTGAAGGGAGAGTCGGGATGGGAAAGGAACAGGGGTCTCCCCTGAGCCAGGGCCCGCTGATGGTTTGGGTCAAACGGCAGAACCGCGGAGATCGGATGCCGGAAAATTCGCTGAAAGGTATGAAGGGACGGCAGGTTTCCGGGCGTAGTCTGGTTCAGGATCAGCCGCACTCTGGAAAGGAAAGGCTTCAACGCCTGGAGTGTCCCGACGGTCGTCTGGATGGCGGCCGGTTCGGCCGTCGTCACAACGCCGATGATGGTGGCAATTTCCAGGGCGGCAACGGCTCCGTCCGTCAGCACGGAGGGAAGGTCCACCACGAGGGTCCGGAAACTGGAGCGCAGGGCCGAGAGGATGGCCAGGACCAGATCCCGTTGAAGCCCTCCCCCCAGGACAGGGACAAAGGGAGCAGCCAGGAGATGAAGTCCAGCGGAATGGGTGATCAGGCAACTCCGGAGCGCTTCGGCTCCCGGGAGGGAAGAAAGCATGGTCAGGGCAGACCAGTTCGGATCCGGCCGCATGCCCAACTGGAGGGCAGCATGGCCGGAAGAAAGGGAGAAGTCCACCAGGCAGACCTGCTGAGGGGCCGACTGGGCCAGAGCCAGGGCCAGGTTGACGGCCACCGTGGTGACGCCGACGCCGCCCCGGAGGCCCACCATCGCCAGTATTCCCTGGGCGACCGGAGCGGCGCCCCCACGGGCCAGGAGGCGATTGACCCGCTCCAGGAGTTCGTTCATGGTCACGGGCTTGGCGATGTAGTCGTCCGCTCCGGAGGCAAGCGCGGTCTCCCGGTCTATGGGCTGCCCGCGGGCGGTGAGGATCAGGATGGGGATGTGGGCAGTGGAGGGCTCCTCGCGGAGACGGCGGCAGAGTTCATAGCCCGTCATACCGGGCATCATTACATCTATGATGGCCAGGTCGGGGGGCTGGGCCCGGGCCTTCTCCAGACCATCCTCCCCACTGGTGCTCAGAACGACCTGGTGCCCGCCCCGTTCTCCCAGGACCATCTGAATCATGCGGAGCAGGTCTACGTTATCGTCTACGACCAGAACCCGGGCCATGGTTTCGCCTCCGGAATGGGTGAGACCGCGGTTCTCGGGGGTTCACCAATGGTATTATAAACCAACCTCTGGAAATCTCCAAATGGGCCCGTCAGCGCCTGCCGCAAAACCCATCTTTCTCCCTCCCTGGACTTTGGATAAACCGTCGGAATGTAAGCCGAAATTCATTTTGGCCTATGGGCTACCCTATATATGGGCATCGGCGTGCGAGCCGTTGCTATGCTCCATATACCAGCGGGCAAGGGGGCACAGGCGTTGGCCGAAGGGCTGCGCGGGTCGGGCCGCCGCCCCAGTGCCGGCCGTAGGGGCGACCGGCAGGCTGCCCGCCCCGGGCCGTCGCGGGAGACACAAGATAACTCTGCGCTACGAGCCGCTTTCCCATCGGCGCCCAGGGCAGAAGAGGCGGAAAGCAGGCCACTTGTTCCATCCTCCGGTACGTGATAAAATTAGGGCGACGGTCGGGGTAGCGATGAGAAAATCTCCGAAACCAGTTCCGACGGGGCCAGAAGGTCTGGGTACGGGGGGGGGCGGCGGCGGCGCCCCCGCCCCCCCCCCCCCG
>DAOUBO010000260.1:0-12103 GCA_034432695.1 Anaerolineae bacterium
TGTCGGATTGCCAATCCGACTATACAGGTCGGATTGCCAATCTGGTATGTCGGATTGCCAATCCGGTATGTCGGATTGCCAATCCGACCTACTGCTTGCGGGCTGTTCTATGGCGAGATCGTCCAGGTCATCTCTCCGGTGATTTCCTGGCCCTGAACTTCCTCGGAGACCGGGTTGTTGTCACAGTCGCGGGCGCTCAGGTCGTACGTGCCCGCGGGAAGGTGGAAAGTGTACGAGCCGCCCGGAGGGATGATATCGTTGCCCAGCCAGTCGGCGCCCCAGTCGGTGCTGGTAGAAGGGGAGATGAAAACGTAGCAGAGGGGGATGTCCAGGTTGTTGACCAGGGTGAGTGAGGCTTCTTCCACGTCCTCCAGTTTCCAGGTTATGCCGGTTGCCTCTATCGTGATGCCGGATTGAACGTTGAGCGGGTTATGGTCGCAGCCGTCGGCGCGCAGGTCATAGGTGCCCAGGGGAACCTGGAAAGTTCGGGTGCCGCCTGCCGGGATGGTCGTATCCTTTCCCATCCAGTCGGGCCCCCATGTCTCGCTATCGGCGGGGGAGATGTAGAGATAGCAAACTTCCTGACTGGAGTTGTTGACTACCAGCACCGGTGCTCGCTGCACCGGGTCCAGCGACCAGGTCTGATGGCCTGCCAGGTCTACGCCGAAGTAGTAGGCGACCAGGTTGCCGTCGCAGTCATCCGCGCGCAGGTCATAGGAGCCCTCCGGTACCTGGAAGACCTGCTGACTGCCGGAGCGAAGGGCCTCGTTGTTCGCCAGGGCGTTCTCGCCCCATGATTCGCTCTCCGTCGGGGAGATGTACACAGCGCAGAGGGTGATCCCCGAGTCGTTTTTCAGCGTCAGTTGCGCTACCCCGGACGGAGCCTGGGTTGGGGGGATCGGGGTAGGCGGGGCCTGGGTGGGCGGGACCGCCGTAGGTGGAGCGGCGGTTGGTGATACGAGCGTCGCCGGGCCGCAGGCCAGCGCGGCCAGTAACAGTGCACCAGCCGCGAGCAGAACAAGCCAATTTCGCTTCATCAGAGTTCTCCTTAAAGTAGACTTGGGAAACCTTATGATTGGAGGCCTCATGTAGCGCAGGATTCGTCTTGCACCTGGCTACTGCCTCAAAAGTGGACCTAGGGAACCTTGTGATTGGAGGGGAGACTGGGGATGGCGGGAGGGGTCCAGGGCTCCGCCGGCTTCGGGCAAGGTTCTCAACAGGGAAATTATACCACACTTCTGACAAAAACTCAAATACACGATGGAGGTGTGTCCTCCTGAGGTTGGGCAAGGGGGAGCGCAAATCCGAACAGGGAGCCTTTGCCGGGTATCCCTTCGCTTTCCACCCATACGCGGCCCCGATGTTCCTGAATCACGCCCTGAACCAGGCTCAGCCCCAGCCCGCTCCCGGCAATTCCCTCGGTGCCTGGTTGCCGGGCGCGGTAGAAGTGCTTGAAAATGTGAGGGAGGTCTTCAGGAGGAATCCCGACCCCGGTGTCTTTGACGGTCAGAAGAACTTCGTTCCTTTCCCTCCAAACTCGCACGGAGATTTCCCCCCCCTCTGCCGTGTATTTGACGGCGTTGTCCAGCAGGTTGGATATAGCCTGAATGAGCAGTCGGCGGTCTCCCAGAACGGGGGGTAGATCGGGAGCGATATCACACCAGAGACGGAGCCCTTTGGTTTCGGCGCGCCAGCGATATTCGCCGATGGCCTGCTGGGCCAGTTGTCCCAGGTCCACCGGCTCCATCCTGTGCTCTTCCAGGCTTTCAATTCGCTCCAGTTCCAGCAGGTCGTCTATCAGTTGTTCCATAGATTTGAGGTGGTGAAGAACCCGTCGGGCCAGGTCGGCCTGCTCTTCCTTCAGGGGACCCAGGTCCTCCAGGAGGACCTGGAAAAAGCCGCCAGCCAACTGGAGCGGGTTGCGCAGGTCATGAGAGGCCATCCGGATAATCTGGGATTTCAATTCGCTGAGGTGGTGAAGCGGGGTCACATCGGCCATCGCGATCACGTACCCAACTCTCTCTCCCTGAGGATTGTGAACGGGGGAAATGTGGGCAATCATTACCCGTCCATCGCTGAGGGTGATCTGGAGTGCCTGCCGGCTCACGCTCTCGCCGCGGCGAATCCGCTCCGCGATATCCCGAGTGGTCTGATGATGGAAGATTTCCTCTACGGGGAGGCCCACCGCGTCGGCCAGTGACCGGACTCCAAAGATAGCCCGTGCGGCCTGGTTGATGTGCTGAATTCGTCCTGCCGGGTCCGTTGTGAGGATCGCGTAATCCACGCTTTCCAGTACGGTCTGAAGGTACTCTCTCCCGTGCGCCACTTCCTGAAAAAGTCGGGCATTCTCCAGAGCGATTCCTGCCTGCTGGGCCACCGCCACCAGCGTTTCCAGGTCATCCTGGCTATAGGCGTGAGGTTCGTAACTCTGCACGGAAATGGCTCCGACGATTTTCCCCTGCGCAGGAATCGGCACGGCGATCAAGGACTCCGGCATCCGGCCGGAGCCTCCGGGTTCTGTGTAGAGTGGAATTTGCTGGACCTCTTCCGGAGTGGAGAGGAGAAGCGGTTCCCCTCGCTGAACGGTGTAGGCGGCAAGGAAACGGCTGGGATCATAGGGAACCCTGTCCGGTGGGTAACGGGTTCCCTCGTCGTACAGCAACTCGTAGCAGATTTCCTGGCGCTTTTCGTCGTAGAGGGCGATCCAGAACCCTGAGGTTTCCATCAGTTGCTGGATTCCCCTGTAGATACGCTCCAGAAGAGGCTCCAACTCCAGAGAGGAGGTCAGTATTCGCCCAACGTCGTTCAGCAGGCGAAGGGTGGCCACTCTGTGCTGGAGCGTTTCGGAAGTTGTCCGTAACTCGTGGAAAATGTAGGTGGCGAGCAAGAATCCGGCGCTGAGCAGAAGGGCTGCCGGGGGCCCCAGCCGATATGCCACCGGTGCTCCAACGATTCCAAAGGGGGCGAAGGCAGCGCGGATCCCAACAATGTACGGGAAGGTTCGGAGGATCGTGGCGCGAGGCTGGCCCCGGAGGATGTTATCCACGGCCATGACAAGGTAGTTGACGGCCGTGGCGGTGAAGAAAAGCAGGAAAGACCGGGCCAGGGCCGGAACGTCCAGGTTCGTCAGGGGGATTTCGCCTCCCGTGGTCTGGTAGACCATTCCCCCTGCCAGCCACATCCAGATGTACATCCCGGCCGTTCGGGCGGAGTAATCCAGTCTTCGCCGGAAGTTCAATTGTTCGCTCAGGAAGGCTGTTACCCAGGCGACCCAGGCTGCCGGCGCAGGCCCATAGAGAAGGGCGCAGGCGAGGTGGAAAATGACTTCCAGGGAGAGGTAGACGCTGCCGGCCAGCAAGACGGCGAATCGGTCTGCCCAGAGGCTCATCAGAGCGATCGCGCTCAGAGGTATCCAGGCCTGGGGGGAGAGGCTCGGAGTGGAGAGGATCAACACAACCAGCCCTGCGATCAGCAGGGCCCAGGAGAAAACTCGGAAGGCTCTGGGATAACGAACGTCTTCTGGCATCTCTGTCCACCACCAGCATGATGGCAGTGAACAGATCCCATCCCCCGCTTTGCCTGGCGGTTTCACACCCTGTGTAATTATACCGGCATTTACGGGAAACCGCAAAACAGGGTGTGCCGCCAGTGGAAGCAGGAGGGGATGGAACGGCGGCGAATTCGCCGGGCGGAGTAAGGGGGAACAGGAGCGATGGGCGGCAGGCACGATGCCGCGCACTGCCTCTGGGTATCAGGTTGTCGCCGCGCTTGTCAAATTGAGGGAAGTGTGGTAAAATACAAACGAGTCTGTCCAGCCGAGGTAGCTCAGCCTGGTAGAGCACCTGACTGAAAATCAGGGAGTCGGCGGTCCGAATCCGCCCCTCGGCACCTGTAAAGACGAAGCGGCGAAAGCGCGAGCGCCTTCGCCGCTTCGCTTTTTTGCGCAACCCCACCGGGCTGCACCGACCCCTTTCAGGGGGGTGCCCTCCGCCACACTTTAGAGAGAGCGCATCTATTGCCGTCGGGACCGGAGCGCGTACAGAGCAGCCCCCCAGATGCCCAGGAAAAGTCCCAGGACAGAAGCGATGTAGGAGAAAAAGTTCAGGAACAGGGTGGACGGAAGAACATGGAGCACCATAAGAAGCGGGAGGACCCACCCCAATGTCAGCAGGATGAAGCCTGCACCGATCAGTGTCCAGGGAGAACGGGGGATCATCGGTACAACCAGCACGCTGCCTGGTGGTTCGGGCCCACTTCAAATTCCGGTGGTTCCTGGGAGTCGCAGAGCCCCGGAATCATCCGCTCGCAGCGGGGATGGAACCGGCACCCAGGGGGAGGTGTGATCAGGCTGGGGGGTTCACCCGGCGGTATGTCCCGGAAGCGCTTTGCGTTCGCGGCGTCGGGCTCTGGAATCGCCGCCAGCAGAGCCCAGGTGTAGGGATGCCGGGGATGCTCAATCAGGTCGTCCACTGGCCCCTTCTCTACGATTTTGCCCGCATACATCACGAAGATGCGCTCCGAGAAGTAGCGGACGGTGGAGAGGTCGTGGGTGATGTACATGACCGAGAGTTGGTGACGCTCCTGCAACTCCCGCAGCAGGGTCAGAATCTCCACCCGCACCGAAGCGTCCAGCATGGAGACGGGCTCGTCGGCAACCAGTAACTGGGGGTCCATCAGAATCGCCCGCGCGATGACCACGCGCTGCTGCTGACCCCCGCTCAACTGATGGGGGAATTTGCTGAGAAAATCCTCCACCGGGGTCAGTTTGACCTCTTCCAGTGCCTTAAGGATCCGCTCCAGACGCTGGCTCCGGTCTCGCAACTGGGCGATAATCAGGGGCTCCTCCAGGAGGGTCCGCGTGTTCATAAAAGGCGGGAGGGCCCCGTAGGGGGCCTGCTGAACATATCCCACGCGGGTCCGGTACCAGCACAGTTCCTTCCGGCTGAAGCGGGAGATGTCCCGCCCGTCAAACAGGATGCGGCCTTCCCGTGGCCGATGGAGGCCCAGAATGGTTCGCATCAGACTGGACTTTCCGCAGCCGCTTTCGCCCACGATGGCGATGGCCTCACCCCGGTGAAGGTCAAAACTCACTCCATCCACTGCGCGCACGTACCCGGCTATCCCCAGCCCGAAACGGCGCAACTCAAACCAGACCCGCACATTTTGAACGGAGAGCAATACGCTATCGGGCACTTCCATTGCAACTTCTGGAAGCGTGCACTGACTTTCCATCGTTTTTTCACCTGAAACAAGGATTTCTGAAGCCGCCACCTGATTGACTGCTGCCCGCTGCAGGAAGTCGGCGCCCCGCGTCAGGCCGCATAGAGCCAGCATTTGACCAGGTGACCATCCACCGATAATGTCGGCGGCTCCTGGTCGCACCGGTCAAACCGGGACGGACATCGCTCCGAGAACCGGCATCCCTTCGGCGGATTGATCAGGCTGGGGGGCCGGCCCGGGATGAACTCCAGGGTCTGCTTCCCGTAGAGGCGCGGAACGGCGGCCAGCAGTTTCCGGGAGTAGGGGTGCAACGGCTGCTGGAAGAACAGTTCCGCTGCAGAGACCTCCACAATCTGCCCGGCGTACATCACTGCCACGTGCTCCACCAGGTCCGAAGAGGTCGCGATGTCGTGCGTGATCAGCATGTAACTGATGGGCATCTCCTGCTTGATCTGCTTGAGGGTGTTCATGATGCTGGCCTGGGTCAGCACGTCCAGAGCAGAAGTGGGCTCATCCAGGATGATCAGGCTGGGCATCGTGATGAGGGCCATCGCGATGGCCACTCGTTGCCGCATCCCCCCGCTGAGTTCAAAGGGGTATCGCTGGAGGAATCCCTCCGGCACGCCCACGTAGTCAAACATCTTCCGGGCCATCTCCCAGGCCTCCTCTTTGCTTACCCCCAGGTGGAGAATCGCAGGCTCGGCAACCTGGTCGCCTACCTTGAGAACCGGGTTGAGGGCATTCATCGCGGCCTGGGGCACCATAGAAATCCCAACCCACCGCACCTCGCGGGCGAAACTCTCCTCGTCCAATTCCATCACATTCCGGCTGTCCAGGAAAACTTTACCCGAGTACCGATAGACATTTCGCGGCAGCAAGCGGAGGATCGCTCGTGCCAGGGAACTCTTGCCACACCCTGATTCTCCCAGGATGACAATGGCCTGATTGTGGGGGACGGTGAGGCTCACGGAGTCCACTGCCTGCACCACTCCCTTTGTCGTCACGAAGTAGAGGATCAGGTCTTCCACTCGCAGAACCGGTTCACCTTCACGTCCCATTTCACATCTCCCGGAGACGAGGATTGAAGATGCGGTCCAGGGAGAAGCCCAGCATGGCAAAGCCCAGACCGGTGATCATCAGGAGCGCCGCCGGCTCCAGGACCCAGTAGTACAGCGCTTTATACGGTGCGCCGTTGGCCACGGCGTCCTGGATGACCTTCCCCCAGGTGGGCAGTTGGGGGTCGCCCAGCCCCAGCACCGCCAGGGAGGCCTCCAGGAAGACGTAGGTGGGGATGAGTGTGACCAGGTTGGGGATCAGCATAGGCACGATCCGGGGCACCAGATAGCGGAAGATGATGCGCCAATCGCCGGCGCCGTAGGCCTGGGCCGCCTCCACATAAGGAGATTCCCGAATCTGCATAAAGACGGCCCGGTAGGTTTTGATGCCGCTCCCGAAGATGCTCAGCAGGATGGTAACCCCCAGGATGACCCAGATGCTCCGGGAGTAGAAAGTGCCCACCATGATCAGGATGGGGAGCAGGGGGAGCATCATCACCACCTCGGTGATGCGCTGGATCAGGTTATCCACGATCCCGCTGAACCAGACGCCGATGGCCGCGATGATCATCGTGGTGATGGTGGTGCCCGCCGCTGCCAGCAGACCGAAGGCCAGGGCCACCGGCGCCCCCCAGAAGAGGGCGATTTTCAGGTCCCGTCGCAGGTGGTCCGTTCCCGCAATCCCGTAGACCTTACCGTAGACGACCAGTTCGGCATCCACCCGGGTTTCCGGGTCAAACGCTGTCGTCTGAATCTTCACCTGATACGTTCCCTTCAGCGGGCGGGGGTTCTCCCCCGGGTTGGGCGCCACAAAGAGCCCCACCTCCACCGGCACATCCCCGATCTGGCGCCGGATGCGCCGGAGCAGTTTGTCGTCCTGACTGAAGCGAAAACTGGTGGAACCGGATTGAAGGGCAAGGTCCGCAATCGCGATTTCGCGCCCATCGGGCGTGTACCACGTGATGGACGCAAAGGGTGCCTTTTCCCTGTAGGAGGTCTCAAAGAAGATGTTGATCTCCTTCGGGAAATCGTCCGCCTGATGGTCAAAGGTGTAAAGGAGGGTGATAGATTTCCCCTCACCCATGGGTGCCTCCTGGCGCTCCGCGGCTCCTTTTCGGGAGTCCAGTGCGATGGTCTCCGGCAACTTCTGGGACCGGAAGTAGTTCACCCATGCCGGGGGAACCGTGCGGGGCAGGCTACGCCACATCCCCTCTCCGCCGCGCCAGAGGGTAATCGCCTCCCGATAGGGGATGGCGATGACCACGTAGATGGAGAAAATGACCAGCAGGATGACGATGGAGAGCCCCAGGATCGCCGAGGGGTATCGTCGGATTTCCTGAAACGCATCCTTTACGGTTTGCATACCCTCATTCCCTCGTCACGCGCCGACCCGGACCCGCGGGTCCAGGATGGCGTAGATGATGTCCAGCAGGAAGACCGTGATGGCCAGAAGGTAGGCGAAAATCACCGTGGAGCCCACGATGACGGGGACGTCAAACAGGCCGACGGCCTGGTAGAGGGCCCGGCCCAGACCGGGCCAGTTGAAGACCGTCTCAAAAATCGGGGCGCCCGTCCATAGACTGATGACCGTCAGCAGGAAGTTGGTTACGATGGTGGGAAGGGTGGGGCGCAGGATGTAGCGCCGCTCAATGGCCCGGCCGCTCAACCCCTTCGCCTTCGCCAGTTCCACATAGTCCTCGCTGGAGTAGATCAGGAAGAACGTCCGCCAACTGTAGACGCTCAGAAAGATGGAACTGACCAGCAGCGCTGTGATGGGCAGGATCAGATGCTTCCCCACGCTCAGCGCATAGAGAAGGGGCGTCTGCGGCGGCGGGGCATCCACCAGGTCGCCAAAGGGCAGAATTCGCAACCAGCCCGCGAAGATGAGGATCAGGAAGATGCCGTAGAACCACCCTGGCGCAGATGAGGTGGGAGAAAGCACCACGAAGATCCGGTCCCAGAAACTCCCGTATTGCCGGGAGAGGATCAGGGCGAGAAAGAGGCTGAGAAAGAAGATCGTGAAGTCCGCGAGGCCAAAGAGCAGGAGAGTTGCTGGGAGCCGTTCCAGCAGAATGAGTTTGACCTGTCGGGAGCCGGAGTTGCTGTTCATAAACTGGGCGAACCCCAGGCGCAGGGTGAGCGCGTTTTCCAGGAAGCGGAAACTCCGGATCAGGAAGGGCTGGTCCAGCCCCAGCCGGTGCTCTTCCAGACGAATCTTTTCCTCAATCAACTGTCGCTTGGCATCCGGCCCCAGGTTTCGGAGGGCCGGGTTGTTCATCACCTGGATGGTGATGTTCTCCCGGATTTCCCCTTTGCGAATCTGGTCCACATAGCCGCCCATGTTGGCGACCAGGACCGTCAGGTAGACCCCGATGATCACGGTGATGAACAGCGTGACCCCTCGCACCAGAGTGTAGCGCAGGACCCGAAACCAGGTCGTCTGCGCCAGTGCTGTACCCGTCTTTTTTCGCGGCAACGCCATAGCCTGTTCAGACATCAGACCTCCCCTGCCAGTCTTTTGCCCATCTGGACTGCGGCGAATTTTGTTTGGGACGCAGATTTACGCAGATTTTCGCGGATAAATTTTAAGAATCATGAGTCCACTGCAAAAGGGCTGTTTTTACCGCCGAGACGCAGCGTGCGCAGAGATTAACTTCTTGTAGAACTCTGCGCTCTCGGCGCCTTTGCGGTGAGTTTTTGCAGCGAAGTCAATCGTGTAATTCGTGAAATTCGTGGCCTGATTTTAGCCACGAATTGCACGAATTTTCACGAAATATGTCATTCGTGCAATTCGTGAAATTCGTGGCCTCTTTATAAGGGAAGCCCGACAGGGGAGGCGGGAGGACAACCCAGTTGCCCCTGTCGGGCTTCCTCATCGCGTCAGGTCATCCCGTCGGCCACGCCGCTACGGAGCGACGACGACGAACTCCATCGTGCCGTAGGACGGGATGCTGACCACCTTGGAGGCCACCGCCACCTCCATCTTCGCCGCACCCGCGGGGAACTGGGAGGTGACGTCGCCGGAGAGGACCACCTGGTACTGGCCCTCGGCGACCATCGTGGCCTCGCCCTTGGTCAGGAGGTTCCCCTGGCTGTCAAAGACCAGGTAGACGACGCTGGCGATCTCGTCCGACGGGTACGGCTCTTCCTCAAAGGTGACGTACACGTCGTACTTGGCCTCCTGACCCTTGGTCACCTGACCGGGGCCATCCACCTCCACCACTGCGACCTTGGGCACGCCGAAGCCCGCCCACTTCTCCGCGGGATCGGGGTAGGCCTCGTTGCGCTTCAGCAGCAGTGTCTTGGCGGTGGTGTCCACCTGGGCCAGGTAGAAGGGCCCGGTGCCGACCCAGAAGTGCTTGTACTGGTCGTACCACTTGGCCAGGTTGGCGTAGCGGGCCGCCGCCTCGTCGGCCGTCACGAACTGGCCCAGGGTGGGCGCGTAGGGGATGAACTTCTCCGCCGTCGCCTGGTCCAGGTACTTCTTCAGAATATCCAGGCTCGGCCCGGCGACGAAGGACATCCACTCCACCTGCTGGGCGGTCGCCTTGTCGCTGGTGAAGGCCAGTTCCTTGTTGGCCTCGGCCAGGTAGCCCAGCGCCACACTGTGCCACGGCGCCTGGCCGTAGGAGTAATACGGCCACCAGCACATCACGTTGGTGACGTTGTTCTCCGCGTCCAGGTAGAACAGGTCGTCGTAGGTCTCAATCACCAGCGGGTCTGTGGACACGATGCGGACGCCCTTGAAGTGGGTCAGGAAGTTGTCCAGGTTGGCCTTCTGAGCCTCGTCAAAGATGGGGCTCTCCTCCTTGCCGGGATCAAAGGTCATGATCATCGCCATGAGGAAGTCCCCGAGGCTCAGCGGGCTCCCGTCGTGCCACTTGACCTTCTGGAAGAGGTCGGCCGGGTAGTAGACCGTCACCTTGACGTTGGCGGTCAGAGTCTCGGTGAACTTCTCCCCCGCGGTGATGAACTTCTGGTTGGCCGCGTCCCAGTCCACCCAGGCATCGGCCGGCACCTGGATCTCGGGGGCGAACTGGAGGCTCACCCAATCCAGCGTCTTCGCCACCGGGAGCCCTTCCTTCACCACCACCTCGGCCTTCTCAATGCGGTTGGGCAGGAGCAGGCCGGTGTAGGGGTCGGAGACCACCGCGTACTCGCCGAGCGCGCGCTGGACGTCGGTGTCGTAGACCCAGTTGGAGCCGCCGATGGGGTTCCAGGGGTCAATCAGCACGTCCGGCTGGCCCCAGCGGACCCGACCGCCCACCTGGTCCTTCCAGCGCAGGGTCATTGGCCACAACTGGGAGCCCTCCACGCCGCCCGCCAGGTCGGCTGCCACCTCCAGTTTCGCCAGGCGCGGCGTGAAGGAGTACTGGTCCACCAGCCAGACCCGGACCGAGTCCTGCATGGCCAGTTCCAGCGCCTTCCGGAAGAGTTCATCCCGCTCGGCCATCGTCTTGAAGTCGTTGTTGGCCAGCCGCTGCGCGACGTTGAAGAACTCTTCACTGGGCGTGTAGGCCTGGTGCAGCGGGATGGGGTACAGCAGGTTGGTGTAGAAGAAGGCGAAGTTGCTGCCGGCGTCCCGCTCCACCGCGGTGGTGATCCAGCCGCCGGTGTAGACGTTCCAGAGACCCTCCGCCGGGTCCGAGCGGACCCAGATGGGGGAAGCCTCCGTCCGGGTCTTATACTGGCGGTCCACCGCGAAGCCCAGGGCCTCCAGCTGGTTGGCCACGTAGTCGCCGATGAGTTTCCGCTCGTCCTCGGTCCGGATGAGGAAGACGATAGTGATAGTCTTCCCTTCGTAGGCCCACTTCCCGTCCGGCCCCAGTTCGGCGCCCAGTTCGGTCATCCGCTGGGAGATGACCTCCTTGGCCTTATCCAGGTTGTAGGCGTACTTGGCCTCCAGAGCCCGAACGGTGTCAATGTAGCGGGCGTAGTCCGGGAAGGCGGAGACCAGGGGCAGGAGTTTGGGGGCCGCCAGGCCACCGAAGATCTCCTGGACGATGTAGTTCCGGTCCACCGCCCAGTTCATCGCCTCGCGAATCTGGGGGTCACCGAAGGGGTTAAGGCGGCCATCCTTGAACTTCAGAACCGGGTTGAAGGTGAGTTCGTTGTAGCTCCCGAAGGCCATGGAGTAGGTCAGGTTGGGATTGGCCTTCACCTTGGCGAAGTTCTCGGGGCCGCTCATCCCGTGGCCATAGAGGTCAATGTCTCCACCCTCCAGCCGGGGCAGCGCGTTCTCGTCGCCGCCGATGCCGATGAAGACGACCTCGTCCAGCCAGGCACCGTAGCGAGGGACCGGCGTGGGCGTCGGCGGTACCGGGGTCGGCGTCGCAGGCGGCTTGGTCGGCGGCGGGGTCGTCGGCGTCGCCGCCGGCTTGCAGGCCGCCAGCATCAGCCCGACGACCACCAGCAGTGTCAGGGCTAACAGTCCGCGTTTCATCGTTTCTCCTCCTGAATTGGGTACATTGGGGTAATGGGTAGGTGGTAAATCGGTAAATTGGGTGGTGGTCAAGGGTGTCTCTGCCTCTCCTCCCGGGCATCACCTCCTTTCGCTTTGACGGACTTCATCTGTCCTCATACTATTATACTCCCGACGGCCGAAAAAGGTTCAATGAGTGGGGAACTGGACTTTGGACAAACTGAAAGGGTCAGGGCAGGCACCTGCCTGTGCTGCATATGCGGGTTTTATCATTTGCCGATGCCCATATATATGGGTGGCCTGTAGGCCGAAATGATGATTTTTGACAAATTAACCCGGACATAGACCGATATAGCAGAGCAGCGTGACAGGAAGTCGGTATCCCACATTTGCTCCATTTTGTGGC
>DAOUBO010000261.1:0-6434 GCA_034432695.1 Anaerolineae bacterium
GGTCGGATTATCAATCCGACCCTCGGGTCGGATTATCAATCCGACCCTCGGGTCGGATTATCAATCCGACCTACGAGGGTCGGATTATCAATCCGACCTACAAGAGTCGGACAATTTATCAGTAACAGGAGGGACCCATGCACAAGATGACCCAATCCAATCTGGAAGGCGCCTTTGCCGGAGAGAGCCAGGCGCACATGAAGTATCTCATCTTCGCCGAGCGGGCAGAGCAGGAGAACTTCCCCAACGTCGCCCGCCTCTTCCGGGCCATCGCCTTCGCCGAGCAGGTCCACGCCGCCAACCACTTCAAGGCCCTGGGACACCTGGGCCAGACGGCAGATAACCTGCAGGCGGCCATCGGCGGCGAGACCTTTGAGGTGGAGGAGATGTACCCCGCCTACCGCGCCGTCGCCGAACTGCAGGAGGAAAAGTCTGCGGTCCGCACCACCACCTGGGCGCTGGAGGCGGAGAAGGTCCACGCCGGGATGTACGAGCAGGCCCGGCAGGCCGTGCTGGCGGGCAAAGACGCCGCTGTGGGCGACATCTACATCTGCGAGGCCTGCGGCTGGACGGTGGAGGGCGAGGCTCCGGACCGCTGCCCCATCTGTGGGGCGCCGCGAGAGAAGTTCCGCAAGTTCTAAACGAGGCTCTGAGGATGTGCAACAGGCAGCAGGCCCTCCGGTAGGGACCGGGGGGCCTGCCCTTTCTCCCCATCTGTTGCCCGCAACAAATCGGCCACGGGGCAGGTAACTACCTGCCCTCCCTGCCTGGCAGGCCCATTTTGACCCCCGAGCAGGGCAACTACGAGCAGTTGCCCTACCCCGCGTTTGACAAGTTGCAAAGTTGTGGTAAAATCATAAGCGCTGATGCCGGAGTGGCGGAACTTGGCAGACGCGCTGCGTTCAGGGCGCAGTAGCCATGCGGCTGTGTGGGTTCGACTCCCACCTCCGGCACAACCGCCCAGGCCCATGGGTCTGGGCGGTTTTTGCTCCGATCCCATCCTGGCCCGATGAAGATCGGCATCCTCTCCGACACCCACGATAATCTGGAGAACGTCCGTCGGGCGTGCGACCTCTTCGCCCGAAATGGGGTGACCCTGCTTCTCCACTGCGGGGACGTCTGTGGGCCGGCCGTTGTGGAGGCCCTGGAGGGGTTCACCGTGTACTTCGCGTTGGGGAATATGGACCGGGTCAACGCGCTGGGGATGGCGGTGGACGCCCTCCAGGGAGGGCGTCTGGCCCGGCTCCACGAGTTGACGCTGGCCGGGAAGCCCCTGGCTCTCCTCCACGGGGACGACCCCCACCTCCTCCAGCGCTGTATCCTCTCCGGAACCTACGCCTACGTCTTCCACGGCCATACCCATCGTCGCCGGGACGTTCGCAGGGGGGCGACCCGCGTCGTGAACCCCGGCGCCCTGGGCGGCGTGCGGTGGGAACCCCGCTCCGTCGCCCTCCTGGACCTGACGACCGACCAGCTGACGTTCCACACTCTCCCATGAGGACCCTATGGACGAGAGAGCGCGCTTTCGCTTTCGCACGGCTCTGGAGGTCCGCTGGCGCGACCTGGACGCGCTGGGCCACGTGAACAACGCGGTCTACTTTACCTACCTGGAGCAGGCCCGGATGCACTACCTGCGGGAACTGGGGTTGGGCTTCCGGGATCTGCGGGACGTCGGGATTATCCTGGCGGAGGCGACCTGCACCTACCTGGCCCCTCTCTACCTGGGGGAGAAGGTCACCATCTGGGTGCGGGTCAGTGAGATGCGGAACTCCAGTTTCGTCTTTGAGTATCGGATAGAGGGGGAGGACGGGCGCCTCGCGGCAACGGCCCGTACCGTCCAGGTCTGCTACGACTACGAGGCCCGGCGGCCCGTCCCGATCCCCGACCACTGGCGCGCGGCCATCACCGCCTACGAGCCCGCTCTGAACGCCGGCTGAAGCCGCGCCGGCCCGGCTTCCGGCGTTGCAGGGCGGCCGAAGGGTATCCCGCCGCCGCGTGCCCGGCAGGCCGGTTTCCGATCCGCGCGGGAGGAGGTTCTATGAGCCTGGGAGTCGTCATTCTGGCCGCGGGGCAGGGGACCCGGATGAAATCTGCCCTGCCGAAGGTCCTGCATCCCCTGGCGGGCCGCCCGATGGTCCTCTACCTGGTGGAGGCGGTTCGTCCCCTCACGTCGCTTCCGCCGGTCCTGGTCGTCGGCCACGGCGCGGAGGAGGTCCGCCGGGCGGTGGGGGAGGGCGTCGTCTACGCGAAGCAGCGAGAGCAGCTGGGGACGGGCCACGCGGTGCTTCAGGCCCGCCCGGCGCTGGAGGGGAGGGCCGAAGAGGTCCTGATCCTCTACGGCGACATGCCGCTTCTGACGACGGAGACCATGCGGCAGGTCGTGGAGGCCCGGCGGGAGGCGGAGGCGACGCTGGCGCTGTTGACCGTCGTGGCGGAGGACCCGCGGGGCTTCGGGCGCGTCGTCCGGGGGGGCGACGGGGACGTCCTGCGCATCGTGGAGGAGGCCGACGCGACGGAGGAGGAGCGGGCCATCCGGGAACTGAACGCCGGCGTCTACGCCTGCGACGCAGCCTGGCTCTGGGAGCATCTCCCCCGCCTTCCCCTGCGGCCCAGGGGGGAGTACTACCTGACGGACCTGGTGGAGATGGCTGTCGGGGAGGGGCGACGGGTGGCGGCCGTGGCTACCGCCGACCCTGTGGAAGTCCTGGGCATCAACACGCGGGTCCATCTGGCGGAGGCTGAGGCGGTCTCCGGCCGGCCCACCACCCGCCGCTGGATGGAGGCGGGCGTCACCATGATAGACCCGGAGACGACGTACATAGAGGCCGACGTCGTCATCGGAGCCGACACCGTCCTCTGGCCCAACACGATTCTGCGCGGACGAACGACCATCGGCGCCCGCTGCCAGATCGGCCCCAGCACGGTGATAGAGGACAGCACCATCGGGAATGACTGCCGGGTCTTTGCGTCGGTGGTGGAGAGGGCTATAATGGAGGACGGAAGCGACGTGGGCCCCTTCAGCCATCTGCGCCCCGGTGCCCACCTGAAGGCCGGCGCCCACGTGGGCAACTTCGGCGAGGTCAAGAACGCCATCCTGGGGCCGGGCGCGAAGATGGGCCACTTCAGTTACGTGGGCGACGCGGAGGTAGGGGCCGGGGCCAACATCGGCGCCGGAACCGTTACCTGTAACTTTGACGGCCGCCGCAAACACCGCACGGTGATCGGCGACGAGGCGTTCATCGGCTCCGGGACGATGCTGGTCGCGCCGGTTCGGGTGGGGCGGCGGGCCGTTATCGGCGCGGGCTCCGTTGTCACCCGCGACATCTCCGACGGGGTTCTGGCCTACGGGGTCCCGGCGCGGGAGCGGGGGCCCGTAGAGGAGGACGGCGAGGATGGACCGTAGGGTCTGGCTGGGCCTGGTGGTCGTGCTGGGCCTGATCGGGTTGCATGGGGTGGCCGCTGCGGCGCGCGCGGCGTTCGCCAGCGTCCGACGGGGCCGGCTGCGACAACTGGCGGAGGCCGGGAGCGCCCCGGCCCGTCGGGCGGCCCGCGTGGCAGAGGATGCCAGCCGGATGCTGGGAACGCTCTACCTGGTGAAAGCCCTTCTGGCCACCCTCGCCGCCGTGATCGCCACCCTCACCCTGGCCGCTCCTCTCACCTTCGCCCTGAACCGCATCGCCATTCCCTCTCCATGGGCCGACGTTCTCTCTCTGCTGACGATCACCCTCGCTCTGGCCACCGTCATCCTCTCCCTGGGACGGTTGGTCCCGGAAGCCGTCGCCGCGGCAAACCCGGAACGGTGGGCCCTCCGGCTGGTCGGCCTGGTCTCCGTGCTGGAGACCCTCTTTCATCCCTTCGTCCGCTTCTCCGTCTGGCTCAGCAATCGGCTCGCAGCGGTGCTGGGCGGTGTCCCCTTCACCGGTATTTCCCTCATTACCGAGGAGGAAATCCGCACTCTGGTGGATGCCGGGGAGGAGGAGGGGGTCATTGAAGAAGAAGAGAAGGAGATGATTTACTCCATTTTTGAGTTGGGCGAGACGCTGGCGCGCGAGGTGATGGTCCCCCGGATAGACATCGTCGCCATAGATGTGAACACGTCCCTGGAGGAGGCGGTGGAGATCGTTGTCCAGGCTGGCCATTCCCGCATCCCCGTCTACGAGCGGACGATAGACTCCATCGTCGGTGTGCTGTACGCCAAAGATCTGCTGACCCACCTGCGGGGCTGCAGGACACCCCCGTCGCTGCGGGAGATCCTCCGCCCCGCCTACTTCGTCCCGGAGACCAAAAGGGTGGACGACCTGCTGCGGGAGATGCAGCGCAATCGGGTCCATATGGCCATCGTCGTGGACGAGTATGGCGGTACGGCGGGGCTGGTGACCGTGGAGGACATTCTGGAGGAGATCGTCGGGGAGATCCAGGACGAATACGACCGGGAGGAGGCGACGGTGGAGGCCGTGGGGGAGGGAGAGTTTGTGGTGGATGCCCGGATGAACCTCTACGACGTCAACGAGCAACTGGAGGCGGACCTTCCCACCGAGCCGGCGGACACTCTGGGCGGTCTGATCTATGGCCTGCTGGGGCGGGTTCCCTCGCCGGGAGACACGGTGGAGGTCGGAAACTGGCAGATAGAGGTTCTGACCGTGGAGGGCCGACGGATCGGGAAGGTGCGGGTGAGACGCTCCGGGGCGGAGGGCCCGGAAGCGAGTTTCCCGGCCGCCGTCGCCGATGCTGGCGATGAGGATCCCTGGTGAGGCTGCTATGGAGATAGACCCGGAGACGCTGATTGCTGAGGCCCGGAAGGCTCGCGAGCGGGCCTACGCGCCGTATTCCCGCTACCGGGTCGGCGCCGCGCTGCTGGGCCGCTCCGGCCGGATCTACACGGGGTGCAACGTGGAGAACGCCGCCTACCCCCTCAGCCTCTGCGCGGAACGGGCCGCCGTGGCGAGGGCCGTTGCGGAGGGGGAGCGGGAGTTTCTGGCCATCGCGGTGGTGACGGAGAACGGCGGAACTCCCTGCGGCGCATGTCGCCAGGTCCTGCGGGAGTTTGGGAAAGAGATCCTGGTCTTCATCGCCGACGTCCGGGGAAACTACTGGCAGGCCACCGTTGACGAACTGCTTCCCAGGAGTTTCGGCCCGGATTTCCTGTAATCCCATCACGGAGCGCAAGGAGGTCTCCTATGAAACTCTACCGTCTGGAAACCGTGTCCTGGCAGGATTCCCAACTGCTCTATCACGCCCTCCCGCGGGTCGGACGGGAGGGGCTCATCCTCCTTTCCCCTGCATCTCCCTACGTCTGCATCGGCTACTTCCAGGACGCGTGGCAGGAGATAGACCTGGACTACTGCCGGCAGCACGGGATTCCGGTCTTCCGGCGGGAGGTCGGAGGAGGGGCCGTCTATCTGGACGGCGAACAACTCTTCTACCAGCTGGTCATCCATCGCGAAAACCCTCTGGTGCCAAAAGACAAGGCTTCTTTCTACCGGAAGTTCCTGCAGGCCCCCATCGCCGCCTATCGGGCCCTGGGCATTCCGGCGGAGTACAAGCCCGTCAACGACATCATCGCCAACGGGCGCAAAGTCTCCGGCAACGGCGTTGCCGAGATCGGCGACTTCATCGTCTTCGTCGGCAACCTGATCGTGGACTTTGATTACGAGACGATGGTGCGGGTGCTGCGGGTGCCGGAGGAGAAGTTCCGGGACAAGGTCTACAAGACTCTGCAGGAGAACCTCTCCACCATCCGGCGGGAACTGGGGGACGCTCCGCCCCGGAGCCAGTTGTGGGACCTCCTGGCGGAGAAGTTCGCGGAAATTCTGGGCCCCCTGGAGGTGGAGACGACGGTGGACCCCCAGTGGCGCGCGGAGGCGGACCGGTTGGCTACGGTGATGCTGACCGACGAGTGGCTTTTCGGAAAGAGCGCCCCGCAGGCGGAGGGCCGGACCCTGACCATTCGGTCCGGCGTCCAGGTGGTCCAGCGGGCCTACAAGGCGCCCGGCGGCCTGATCCGGGCCATCGCCGAGGTCCACGAAGGGGTCATCGCCAGCGTCTCCCTCTCCGGCGACTTCTTCTTCTATCCGGCGGACAAACTGGCCGACCTGGAACAGGTCCTGGTGGGGGTGCCTCTGAGCGCGGTGGAGGAGACCATCGCCCGCTTCTACGCCGAGCAGGGGATTGAATCCCCCGGCGTCGTCCCCGCGGACTTCGCACAGGTTCTGGCCGTTGCAGGCTGAACCCGGTAAGGAGCGCTATGCGGCTTCTCTTTGGACTGCTGGTTGCTCTGGCTCTGACGGTGGCCGGATGCGGTCGGCCGGCCGCGTCTCCGACTCCGACGCCCCTCTCCCTTCCCCCCACCCGTCCCGCCGCCACTGCCACGCCTGCGCCCACCCCGACGCGGACCCCCCGGCCCACGCCGACCCCCCGCCCCACCCGTATGCCCA
>DAOUBO010000262.1:0-6803 GCA_034432695.1 Anaerolineae bacterium
GACCGTCAGGACTTCCTCCCAGGCCCCTTTCTGGGCCAGGAGTTCCGCCACCCGGTCGGCGGTACGCAGATAGAGAGCAACCAGCCGCTCCGCACAGGCGCGGTGGATCCCCCAGCGGCGGGCGCAGACCAGGAGGGGGACGCTCATCCGGGGGTCGGGCGGGGCCAGGAGCGGGACGGCGGTGAAGAGATGGTCGTAGCCCCGGGTGGGGCCCAGCCGCAGAAGTTCCTCCAGGTCCCGTCGGAGCCGGATCTCGTCGTCCGTCCGCCACCAGACCTGGCAGAGCCAGAGCCGGGCCACCGCCTCGCCGTAGGGGTCATTGCACTCCCGAAAGGCGGAGAGAGCCAGGGCCAGCCAGTCCAGTGCGCGGGGGAAATCGCGCGCCAGGACGTACCCGGCGCCCATAGAGACCCGGATGAGGGCCGTGATCCACTCGTCCCCGGCCTGCTGGGCGATGGCGATGCCCTGATGGGCCGCGTCGGCGGCCGCGTCCAGTTCTCCCTGGAAGCCGTGGGCGCGGCAGAGGCCCCAGAAGGCTTCCACCTTGAGCCGGGGGACGGCGAGGTTTTCGCCGATGGCGATGGCCTCCTGGTAGCACCGGCAGGCCTGGGTGTACCCCTGCGGGGCGTCCCGAATCAGCCAGGCATGCCCCTGCCGCATGTAGCCGACGGCGGTCACGAAGGGAGAGTGGAGGAGTTGACCGCGCTGGGTCCCTTCCACCGCACAGCGGTAGGCCGCCTCCGCCTCGCCCTGGAAGGCCAGAATAAGGGAGAGAAGGAGCAACGTCTCCCGATGGGCACGGGGGCGCAGGACGGGCTCCCGGCGCTCCCGCTCGGCCTGCTCCTCCAGCAGGCGGCGGGCCTCGTTGATGCGTCCGGTCCGGAGCAGGACCCGCACGGCCAGTTCGGTCTCCCCTGGCCCCTCCTCCCGCAGCGCGCGGGCCTGGGCGCGCAGTTGTTCTGCCTCTTCTGGACGACCCAGGTTGAGCCGATTCTCCGCCAGCAGTTCCAGCAGACGCGCGCGGCTCTCCCGGTCTTCCTGTCCGTCGGCGAGGCGCAGGGCTTCCTGAAGGATGTGCTCCGCCTGCGCGGGGTTGACGGTGTCCAGATAAACCCGCGCCTGGCCTCTCAGCGCCTGCCCGATGCCGCGCGGGTCGTTCCGAAAACGGTACCGCTCCTCCGCCTGCCGGTACCAGCCCAGGGCCTCGCTGAAGCGGCTCCGCAGCCGGGCGATGTCTCCCAGATAGATCAGCAACGCGGGGTGAGCCTCCAGTACCTCCGGGGGGAGCGAACCGATCCAGGCCGCCAGGGTGTCCAGCCGCCCCGCCTGGACCATATCCCGGCCGATCTGGTCCAGGAGCGTCGCGGCGTCCTCAAAGTCCCGGGCGGCCAGGAAGTGGGGGACGGCCTCCGGGAGTTCTCCCCGGTCGGCGAAACACCGGGCCGCGCGTCGGTGGGCCTGCTGGGCCTCCTCCGGGGATAACTGCTGGTAGAGGAACTCCCGGAAGAGGTGATGATAGCGGACCTGCCCTTCCCCCAGGTCCACCACGAAGAGCCCGTTTTCTACCAGATATTCCAGCATCCGGGCGCTATCGTCCATCCCCCGCAGGTGGTCGCAGAGGGCGGGCGACATCTCCCGGAGGACGGCGGTAACGAGCAGGAAATCCCGAACCGGAGGCGGCTGCTGTCGCAGGACCTCATGGGCCAGGTAAGGGAAGAGGCTCTCCGTCGGGCCGGCGATGCGCTTCAGGGCCTCCGGCACCGTGGCGGCGCCCCGGCTGTGGAGCGTCTGCCAGACCAACTGAAGGGCAATGGGCCACCCCTCCGTTCGTTCCGCCAGCAGCGCGACCTCCGCCGGGGAGAGCGGGAGACCGTATTTATGGGCGAAGAGGGCCTCTATCTCCTCCGGGGTGAAGGCCAGTTCATCCTGGCGAATCTCCAGAACCTCGCCGCGCGCCCGCCAGGCGACCAGCGTGGGCAGGCGGAGGGGATAGCGGGTGGAGAGAACGGTGTGGAGAAAAGCAGGAGCCCGACCGATCAGTCGGTCCAGGAGGGTGAGGGTTTCCAGGGACTGGTTCCGCCGGTGGGCATCGTCTATCACCAGCAGGTGGGGGGCGCTCAGGTGTTCCGCCAGCCCATCCGCCAGCGCGTCCACCGGTGCGGTCCAGGACCGCTGGCTTCCCTGCTCTTCCAGAAGGGCCAGGGGGAGCAGGACGGCTTCGGGGCAGACCGCGCGGAACCCGTGGAGCAGGTGGAGGAGGAAGGTCATCGGGTCCGCGTCCTCTATGTCCAGATGATACCAGACGATGGGATGCCCCTCCTCCAGCAGCCCGGCCAGAGCAGTACTCTTGCCGTATCCGGCGCCGGCCTGGAGAACGGTCAGACGGTAGTCCAGCGCTTCCAGCAGGCGCCGGGTCAGGCGCGGGCGGGCCAGCACCCGCCGGTGGGGGCGCGGCGGGAGCAACCGGGTCCGGGTGACGGCGAGTCTGGAAGGCATAGCGCTTTTCGGGGTCGCATCCCTTGCTGCCAGTCAGCGGCCTTCCTACTGATCACCCACAAGGTGAAAGAAGTGCTGGCGTGTGCCGACCGCATCACCGTCCTGCGCAGCGGGCGGGTCGCTGGCTCTCTCCTGCGTCCAGAAGCCACTGAGGAAAAACTGATCGCCCTGATGTTCGGGCAAGAGTTGACCAGTCCCAGAGTGGACCGGCAGGAAGCGCGGGCTGAAAACGCTTCGCCCCTGCTGGAATTGCGCGGGGTTGAGACGCGGGCCACCGGGACTGAGACACCTCTCAGGGGAATTGACCTTCAGGTCTATTCGGGCGAGATTGTCGGGGTGGCTGGAGTTTCCGGCAACGGGCAAAGGGAACTGGGAGACGTAATCCTGGGAATGATCCCGTGCGTCCGGGGGCGGAAAATCCTCTTCGGAGAGGATGTGACCCGTGCCTCCGTCGGGCTGGTTCGTCGGCGTGGGGTCGGGTTCATTCCGGAGGACCCGCTGAGCATGTCCGTCGTGCCCTTTATGACCGTTCTGGAGAATCTCGTGCTGACCCGAACCGGGCACTACGCCCGCGCGGGTGGGCTGAGAATGGACTGGCAGGCCGTTCACCGGGATATCCAGGATGCAATGAAACGGTTCGGATTCTCGTTCTCTCTGTACGTACCTGCCCGGACCCTCTCCGGCGGGAATCTCCAGCGCATGGTGATTCTCCGGGAACTGGCCTCCGGTCCCCGGCTGATCATCGCTTCGTATCTCACACGCGGCCTGGACGTTCGGAGCGCCATTGTGGCCCGGCAGGCCCTTCTTCGGGCACGGGACGAGGGCGCGGGGGTCCTGCTTATCTCCGAGGATCTGGAGGAGTTGTTTGCGCTCAGCGACCGGCTGGTTGTGCTCTACGAAGGGCGAATTGTCGGGACGTTCCGGCCTGAAGAGACGGACGTCTACACCATCGGTCATCTGATGACAGGGTCCGAGGTTCCCCATGTCTGAAACAAAGACTGCCCTTTCCCGCTCCACCGGGTTCCGGCAAAAGTTGATAGACAGCGTGGTCCGTTACACGCTGATGATCCTGCTGGCCCTGGCGCTGTTCGGGATCATTCTGCTGATTTCGGGCAGGAACCCCCTGCTTTCGTACCGGGACATGCTGAAATTCACGATAGGGAGCGCCTATGGCTTTTCCGAGGTGCTGGTGGCGATGACCCCTATGCTGTTGACGGCCCTCGCCGTTGCGCTGCCCTCCCGACTCATCCTGATCAACGTGGGCGTGGAGGGGCAACTCTATATGGGAGCCTGCTTTGCCACCTGGGCCGCGCTGACCTTTTCGCACCTGCCCGCCTATCTCCTGCTGCCGCTTATGGCCTTCCTGGGCATGCTGGGCGGAGCACTGTGGGCATTTGTGCCGGGCTACCTGAAGGCGCGGGGGATCGTTAATGAGACCATCACCACATTGCTTTTGAACTCGGTCGCTCCCAAGATCGTCTCTTTCTTCATCTTCGGCTTCTGGCACTCGCCCATGGACACCGATAAGACGGCCAATTTCGCCCCCGCGGCCCGTCTCCCCACCCTCTTTGGGACCCGGATAGACATCAGCCTGCTCATCGGGCTGGCACTGCTGGGGTTGTTCTGGTGGTTGATGCAATCCACCCGCTGGGGGCTGGAAATGCGGGCCATCGGCGGCAACCCACAGGCGGCACGGCGCAGCGGCATCCCGGTCGGCACCTATCTGGTCGCTGTGATGTGCGCCGGCGGGGCCATTGCAGGGCTGGCCGGAATGGCCCAGGTCTCCGGGTACTATGGCCTTCTGCTGGCGAACTTTTCCCGGGGCACCGGCTACATGGGCTTCCTGATTTCCTGGCTTTCCTTCGGCGACCCGCTGGGCATCCTGATTATGTCCTTCGTGGTTGCGGTCATCTTCACGGGGGGTAACCTGCTGCAGTTGACCCAGGGGTTACCCTTCGCTGCCATCAACCTTCTCCTGGCCCTCACGCTCTTTGTTGTCCTGGCCCGTCCGCGACTTCCCAGATTTGCAAAAGGAAAGGTGTTATGACTCTGCTGGCATTCCTTGGGGTGATTTCCAGTGCCATTTTCTCCGGGACCTCGCTCCTCTATGCCACGCTGGGTGAGGTCATCACCGAGCGCTCCGGCATCGTCAACCTGGGACTGGAGGGGGTGCTGCTGGTCAGTGCCTCATCCGGCTTCGCTGTCACTCACCTGACCGGGAACCCCTATCTGGGCGTGCTGACCGCCGCTCTGGTCGGCGGGCTGATGAACATAATTCTGGGGTATCTGGTCATTACGCGTGGCGGGAATCAACTGGCCAGCGGTCTGGCGCTGATGTTCGCTGGCTTTGGCCTCAGCGCGCTGATCGGCAAACCCTGCGTCGGGGCCAAAATCCAGGGGCTTCCCCGCATCCTGCTGCCGGGCCTGGAGGGCCTGCCGCGCCTGTATACGTCCCTATTCCAGTTTGACCCCCTGATCTACCTGTCCATCCCGACGGCTTTCCTGGTCTGGTGGCTGCTGTACCGCACCTGCTGGGGATTGGGGCTGCGCGCGGTGGGCGAAAGCGCGGATACGGCCTTTGCCTCGGGGCGTCGCCCGGGGCGGATCCGCTATCAGGCGCTGTTCGTCGGCGGGCTTTTGGCCGGGCTGGGGGCCGCACACCTCTCCATCGCCTACGCCATGAATTGGACCGAGTATATGACTGGCGGGCGCGGTTTCATCGCCGTGGCGCTGGTTATCTTCTCCAAGTGGCACCCGCTGCGGGCAATTGTCGGTGCTCTGCTGTTCAGCGGCGCGGTCGCCTTCCAGCTGCTCCTGCAGGCCAGCGGCTTCAAGGTCTCCCCATTCCTCCTGGACACCATCCCCTACTTCCTGACGTTGCTGGTCCTGATCATCTGGGGCGGTACCCGCCGCTACGCAGCCCCGGCCAGCCTGGGGCGGGTCTATCACGGGACGGAATAAGGAGGTGGTGACAGGAGATAATATGACCTTCTCTTTCTGGCTGCGCAAAACCCGCATGGCCTTTCATCCAACCTGTTTACTCAATCCGATCGGAGGAGGAGAAACCATGAACAAGAAACTGCTCGCTTCCCTCGGCATAGTCCTCGCCGTGGTCACCGTCCTGCTGACGGCGTGCGGTCCGAAACCCACTCCCACGCCCACGCCGGTCCCACCGACCGCGACGCTGGTTCCGCCCACCGCAACACTGGTGCCACCGACGGAGACCCCCACTCCGGAGAAGCCCTGTCTCATCATCGGAGCGCTCTATGGCGGACCCATCACCGACGCCGGGTACAACCAGGCGATGCACGATAGCGTCATGGCGATCAAGGAGAACATCCCCTGCGTCCAGATCATTGAGGCCGAAAACGTCCCCGATGAGGCTGGCGCCACCACGACGATGGAGAACATGATCGCCCAGGGCGCCAAGATGATTATCGCCACCGCCTTCAACCACCAGAATCCGGCCTACGAACTCTCCCAGAAATATCCCGACGTCATCTTTGAGCATGCCGGTGGCTGGATGATGGGGCCCAACTTCGCCAACTTCTTCGGCAAGCCGCCGGACACCTGGTACCTGATGGGCGTCGCGGCCGGGCTGATGACCCGGACGAACAAATTGGGCTTCGTCGCTGCCTTCCCGCTGGGCTGGACGCTGACCTTCATCAACGCTTTCACGCTGGGCGCTCAGTCTGTCAACCCCGACGTTCAGACCATCGTGGCCTTCACCTTCTCGTGGGGCGATAGCGCCAAGGAGGCGGATGCGACCAACTCGCTCATCAACCAGGGCTGCGACGTCATCACCATGCACGTGGACTCCCCGGCGACGGTAATCTCCACGGCGGAATCGCGCGGCGTCTACTCTATCGGCTTCCAGTCGCTGGCAGCCCAGCAGTTCGCGCCGGAATACTGGATCACCGGCGTCGGCTACACCCTCGGCGGAAAGTTGACCTGGCTGGCTTCCACGGTGATAGACGGCACCTGGAAGCCGATCTTCCTGCGGTGCGGTCTGGCGGATGGCTGCATGGCCATTGCCCCCTTCGGCCCAAAGGTACCCAAAGAGGTTCAGGACCGGGTAAACCAGGTGCGAGCCGACCTGGAGGCGGGTAAGATCGTTGTCTTCAAGGGCCCCATCGTGGACCAGGATGGCAACATCCGGGTCCCCGAGGGTGAGGTGCTCACCGATGATAAGATGAGCGCAGTGGACTGGTTTGTCAAGGGCGTCATCGGGAGCCCGAAGTAATCGGCGTTCACCGAAGCGGGGGGATTTGGAGGCGGCTTCTCTCCACGCCCCCCCCACCCCACAA
>DAOUBO010000263.1:0-4177 GCA_034432695.1 Anaerolineae bacterium
GGCCGGTGCCTTACCCGTAGAAACGATCTTTTGCAGTTTTTCTCGCTCTTCGGCGCTCAACCGAACGATATAGCGCTTGTTCATCTGAACATCTCCTGGGGAGAATACTTTCCCCCAGAGGTTTAACAAATAAATTCAAATTTGACAAGCCAGTAGATGCCCTCGTTAAAGAAGAGGCCGTTATAGTTCAGCGTGAGGACCGAGGCCAGGAACCAGACCCCGACACCCCCTCCGACCCACCAGCGGTATGCGTTTAAGGATTTCACAGGGCCTATTATACTCCTGGCGGCGGTTTTGCGCCAGGTGGGGTAACCACGGCTGACGTTGACGGAAAACATCCTGTCAGTTATAATTCAGGTGGCCGGGAAGAGCCGGTTCGTTCAGCCCCTGGACAAGCGCTGTAAGGAACGAATGTTGTCACGCCATTGGATGCCCTGGTGGAAGTGGCTGCGCCCCGGCATCGGGGTCAAGCGGTGGGCGCTCCTGCTGGTCTGCGGGATGGCCCTGCTGGGCGTAGGCCTGGACACCCTGCTCCGGAGCGTCGTCCCCTGGTTTCAGCCCAGAGCGAGGATGCCGGACCTCCTCCCCGGCTGGGTGTGGGGGCTGCTCCTTGCCGGGGTGGGAGGGGGAATGGGAATTTTCGGCCTGATCCGGATGAACCGGGCGCTCCTCTCCCCCTTTCTGCGGGACCCCGATGGTCTGCCGGAAACGCTCTACCGCCACCGAAAAGGCGCGCAGGGGCCGAAGGTGGTCGCCATCGGCGGCGGGCATGGGCTGGCGACGCTGCTCCGGGGGCTGAAAGCCTGCACCTCCAACATCACCGCCATTGTCACCGTTGCCGACGACGGCGGCAGTTCCGGCCGCTTGCGGCGGGCCCTGGGGGTCCTCCCCCCCGGCGACTTCCGCAACTGTATCGCCGCGCTGGCCGACGACGAGGCACTGATGGCGCAACTCTTCCAGTACCGGTTCCCCACCACCGGCCGGGACGCCGGGCTGGATGGCCACAGTTTCGGCAACCTCTTCATCACCGCAATGGCGGAAGTGACCGGGTCCTTTGAGCGGGCACTCCTGGAATCCAGCCGGGTTCTGGCCATCCGGGGGGAGGTCCTGCCCAGCACGTTGCACAACGTGACGCTGATGGGCGACCTGCGGGAGGAGACCTCGCCGGAGGGTGTTCGGCGAGTGGCGGGAGAATCCTCCCTCGCCCAGACACAGGGGAGCATAGAGCGGGTCTACCTGGAGCCGGACGACGTTCCAGCCTACCCACCGGCCGTCCGGGCCATCCTGGAGGCCGATCTGGTCGTGGCCGGACCCGGCTCCCTCTACACCAGTGTCCTGCCCAACCTGCTGGTGCGGGAGATTGCCCAGGCAGTGGCGGCCAGCCGTGCCGTCCGGGTGTACGTCTGCAATGTGGCGACCCAGCGGGGCGAGACGGACGGCTACACCGTCGGCGACCATGTGGCCGCGCTGGAGCGGCACGTGGGCCCGGGCCTCTTCCCGATCGTCCTGGCCAACGACAACTTCGCCTGCGCCGACCGGCTGCCGGAGGGGGTGGAGCACCCCGCGCTGGAGGTACCGCCGGGCGCGACCTACACCCTGATCACGGCGGACCTGGTGGACCCTCAACGTCCGTGGCGGCACGACAGCGAGAAACTGGCCCATGCGCTGATGCGAATACTGGAGGCGCAGCGATGACCGTGAAGGTGCTGGAGCCTGTGGTGGAGGCTCTTCGGGAAGGCCTGGGCGACCGCCTGATCGCAGTCGTTCTTTTCGGTTCACGGGCCCGTGGCGAGGCAGATGCCGATAGCGATTGGGACCTGCTGGTAATTGCCCGGTATTTACCGCAGAAGCCGTTTCAGCGGCATCTCTTTTTGAAGCAATTGCTCCCGCCCGAGTGGCGAGGGCAGGTGGCGATTCTCGCCCAGACTCCCGAGGAGTTTGAGGCCTACCTGCCCGCTCTGTTTCTGGATGTGGCATTAGATGGGGTCATCCTGTACGACTCGCGAGATTACATGGCGAAGCGACTGGCTGGCCTGCGTCGCCTGATTCGGGAGCAGGGATTGCGGCGGGTCCGGATGGGGCGGGACCTGGTCTGGAATTGGGAGCGACCCCCGAGGCCAGATTGGTCGCTGGATTGGGAAATGGCGCAGTGAAGGGTTCAGATGGCGGTGGAAAATGCCGCCAAAGCGGTCCTGGCTTTGCTCGGACCGGTGGGGCGGACCCACAACCCGGCCCCCTTGCTCCGGCAGGCTCTGCGGGATTCCCGGTTGACAGGGGCGGATGCGCAGAAGGTCCAGCGGCTGGCTGAACTGGCCGAACTGCTGGGGTTTGATGTCCATATCCGGACCGATTACGGTGACGAATTCGCCGGGTTGACGCCCTGGGAGTTGTTTGAGGAAGCGGATGCCTCTTATGCGCTGGCGATGGCGGAAGAGGCGGTGGCGCTGGCGCAGGCGATTATCAGGGAACTGCAGGCCGCTGGAAGGAGCGGAGGGCGATGACAGGATGGTCTCCCGAAGAGATCGCCGCCGCGCGGGAGAACCTGCGGCGGCGGCGGGAAACCGAATATCGGGCCCGCGAGGTCCGGCGGCAGAAGGCCCTTCGGGCCCTGCGGGAGGCAGCACCCCGGGTGTTCCCGCGCTTCGCCGCCGTCCGACGGGCCTACCTCTTCGGCTCGGTTACCCGCCCCGGAGAGATGGGGGCTCAATCGGACGTGGACGTCGCGGTAGAGGGAAAACTGGGCGCGGAGGAGTACTTTGCCCTCTGGCGGGCGCTGGAGGAGGCCAGCGGCGAGCCCGTAGACCTGGTGGAACTGACCGACGATCTTCCCTTCGCCCGCCGGGTGCGGGAATCCGGCGAGGTCATCTATGAACGGCGAGATCCGGACGCTGAAGGCAGAGATTGAGGCCAATCAGGAAATCTACCGCGCGGAGATCGGGCAGTTCCTCTCTTTCCTGGACGGACTGCTCTCCGCCGAAGAGAGATCATCAACCCACCCCCCAATCTAACCTGCGAGGAGGTTGCCATGGTGAAAGTCGGTATCAACGGATTCGGCCGTGTCGGACGGCAGGTCTTCAAGGCCATGCGGGACCTGTACGGGGACCTTCTGGAAGTGGTGGCGGTCAACGACATCACCTCCCCCGACGTGCTCGCCCACCTGCTCAAGTATGACTCCAACTACGGCCACTTCAACGGCACCGTGGAGGTGCAGGGCAGCAGCATCTTTGTGGATGGGAAGGAGGTCAGGGTCTTCGCCGAAAAGGACCCGGCCAACCTGCCCTGGAAGGACCTGGGTGTCCAACTGGTGATAGAGTCCACCGGCGTCTTCACCGATGCCCAGAAGGCGGCGGCCCACCTGCAGGCTGGCGCGCAGAAAGTCATCATCACCGCGCCCGCCAAGAACGAGGACATCACCATTGTCCTGGGCGTCAACGAGGACAAGTACGACCCCGAAAAGCACCACATCGTCTCCAACGCGTCCTGCACCACCAACTCGGTGGCGCCGGTGGCGAAGGTCCTCCACGACAACTTCGGCGTGGAGCACGGCTTCCTGACCACCGTCCACGCCTACACCAACGACCAGCGGATTCTGGACCTGCCGCACAAGGACCTGCGGCGGGCGCGCGCGGCCGCGCTCTCCATCATCCCCACCACCACCGGCGCGGCCAAAGCCGTCGCGCTGGTCATCCCCGAACTGAAGGGGAAGTTTGACGGCATCGCGCTGCGGGTGCCCACCCCCACCGTCTCCATTTCCGACTTCGTCGTCACGCTGCAGAAGCCGGTCACCCGCGACGAGGTCAACGGGGCCTTCAAGGCCGCCGCCGAAGGCCGGATGAAGGGCATCCTGGGCTACACCGAGGAGCCGCTGGTCTCGGTGGACTTCAAGGGGGATACCCGCTCCGCCATCGTGGACGGCTCCCTCACCATGGTCATCGGCGAGCGGACGGTCAAGGTCCTGGTCTGGTACGACAACGAGTGGGGCTACTCCGTCCGCGTGGCGGACCTGGCCGCGCTGATGGCCCGGAAGATGTAATGCTCAGGTGACGGTCACCTCCACATTTAGGTGACCGTCACCTTCAGAGGTGACGGTCACCTGCATCAGAGGAGGCTTTCCGATGAATAAGAAGACGGTCCGGGACGTGGACGTCTCCGGTAAGCGAGTGCTGATGCGGGTGGG
>DAOUBO010000264.1:0-3835 GCA_034432695.1 Anaerolineae bacterium
TACGACGCGGAGCACATCCAGGAGTACGCGGCGGCGACCCGGACGGCCGAGGGATTCCAGGCCTATCTGGAGAAGTATGTCTTTGGCGTTCAGGACCACTGGGAGTACCTGGAGCGGGTCGGTGGGATGAAACATCTCACCCCGCTGCTGGCGGACCCGATCCTGGGGTACTGAGAGGGAGGAGAGCATGTACGCGGAGGACTACACCCCCTTTGAACTGATGGCTGTGGCGGGGGCGCGAGAGTTGAAGGACGGTGAGATTGTGGCGGTGGGGATTGGGTTGCCGGTGGTCGCGTCGTTCCTGGCCAAACGCACCCACGCGCCCCACCTGACCATTCTCTTTGAGTTGGGCATCGTGGACCCGGAGCCCATCCACACCGGCGTGGGCCTGGCCGACCCCCGGGTCTGGTATCGGGCGAAGGTCATGAGCAGTTTCGTGGATATGCTGGGGATGGTGCTGCACCGGGGGCTGGTGGACGTGGGCTTTCTGGGCGGCCTGGAAACCGACGCCTACGGCAACCTGAACACGACCCTGCTGGGCGACCCCCGGGGCCAGTTCACCCACTTCGTCGGCAGCGGCGGCGCCAACGACATCGCCTCCTCCGCGAAGCGGACGGTCATCATCATCCGCCACCAGGCGCGCAAACTCAAAGAGGCCGTCTCGTTTGTCACCAGCCCCGGCTACCTGCGGGGCAGCGGTGCCCGCGAGGCTGCCGGACTCCCGGGTGGGCCGGTGCGCGTCATCACCGATAAGGCCATCTTCGGGTTTGACCCCCAGAGCAAGCGGCTGCGGCTGGAATCCATCCACCCCCACACCACGCTGGAGGATGTCCTCTCCAACATGGGCTTTCGGCCGCTGGTGCCCGACCCGGTGCCGGTTACCGAGCCGCCGACGGTGGAGCAGATTCGCCTGATCCGGGAAGAGATTGACCCGGAGGGCATCTACGCCCGGGGTAGGTCTCCCTGAACCCCTTGCGAGGAGCAGACGATGCCGTACAAGGTTACCGATAGTTGCATCCTGTGTGGCGCCTGTGTGGCGGGCTGCCCGACGGGCGCCGCTACGATCCCGGAGGGCGACACCCAATCCCGCATTGACCCGGAAGTCTGCATTGAATGCGGGACGTGTGAAGAGAACTGCCCCGTTGAGGCCATCATTTACGTGGACGAGGAAGAGTAACAGCAGCGTGGAGGTAGAAATTTCCTGGGTGTCCAGGGGGCACCAGGTGCTTGTGAGGTCGTGATGGCAGAAGAAGAACTGGACCAGTACAGAGTGCGCGCAGTAGAGCGGGCCATTCAGATCCTGATGGCCTTTGATGACCAGCACCCCGAACGGGGGGTCACCGAGATTGCCCAGGCCACCGGTCTGCATAAGGCGACCGTCCATCGCATCATCATGACCCTGCTCCAGCACGGCCTGCTGGAGCGGACGGCCGACGGAGAGCGCTTTCGTCTGGGCATCCGTATGATGGACCTGGGACTGCGGGCGCTGCGGAACCTGGACCTGCGCCGGGTGGCCCGTCCGTATATGGAGCAACTGGTGAGCCGCTTTGGGGAAACGTGCGACCTGGGTATTTTTGACCAGGGACACGTGTTGCCCATTGAGGTGGTTTACGGCAATCATGCGCTGATTGTTGCAACAAGGGTGGGGACTCGCCTGCCCATTCACTGCACGGCCAGCGGCCGGGTCTTCCTGGCTTTTCTGCCCCCCGACGTTGTGGAACCCCTTCTGAGGGAGCCCATCCTGGCCTGTACGGAGAGGACCATCACCTCTCCTGATCGGCTCCGGGAGGAACTGGAGGCAACCCGGCGGCGGGGGTATGGGGTTGACGACGGAGAGTTTGAGCCCGGGATCCGTGCTGTCGCGGTGCCGATCCGCGACGTCTTCGGAAACGTGGTGGCGACTCTCGCCATTCCAGGGCCCGTGGAGCGGATGCCCTGGGAGCGGGTTTCGGAGATGGCCCAGGCCCTGATGGAGACTGCCGACGCCATCTCCGCACACGTCCTGCGCGTTTGAGTTCCCGCTTCGGCGACGAAGTAGCACATATTCAGGAGGACGGGAGGTCATGGAAAAACGGTTCTTCGTCAGCGCGGCGGAGGTGGAAGGGGAGGAACGGATCCCCAGGCGTGTCTCCAAACTGCTTCTTGCCCCCAGGACGGTCGGAACGAAAAACGTCTCTATGGGGCTGAACGTCACTGCCGTGGGGAGCATGATCCCCGACCACGTCCACGAAAACTGCGAGGAGGTTATGTTCATCATCAGCGGGCGGGCCCGACTGGTGATTGAGGGGGAAGGGGAGTGGGAGGTCGGCCCGGAGACGGCCATCTACTCCCCGCCGGGCAAGAAGCACCGCCTGGAAAATATCGGCGACGAGCCGCTGAAACTGGTGTGGGTCTATTGCCCGCCTCTTCCGCAACACTATGAGTAGCCCATTCCATCCCAACTGAAGGAGGTCAAAGTGTTTGAAGATATCCGGCAATATGTGAAGAAATTAGGGCTTCCTGAGGGAGACCTCTGGGACCTCCCGACGTCGCCGGCCCGCTTCCCCGACGGGGCCGTCTTCCGCATTGAGGTGCCGACGGTGAACTCGGCCGAGGCGGTCGCGGCGCTGCTGGAGACCAGCGACAAACTGGGCATCACCATCAACCGGGTGACGGAGACCTATGGCATCTTCCGGCACACGCGCCAGGAATTAAAGGAGTACTGTCGGCTGTGCCACGACTACGGCGCGGAGTTGCTCCTCTCCGTCGGTCCTCGGGCCACCTACGACACCAGCGCCACCGTCCTTTCCCCCCAGGGCGTGCGGATCGGCTACCGCCTGCGCGGGATGGAGCAGTTGATCCGCGCGGTGGAGGACATCCGGCGCGGCATTGACATCGGCTGCCGGGGCTTCGTCATCTACGACGAGGGATTGCTCTGGCTGGTGGGGCGGATGCGCCGGGACGGCTTTCTGCCGAAGGATATCATCTTCAAGGCCTCGGCGCACATGGGCTACTGTAACCCGGCGTCCTTTAAGGTGCTGGAGGAACTGGGGGCCGACAGCATCAATCCCGTACGGGACCTGCAACTCCCCATGATTGCCGCGTTGCGGGCGGCGGTGAAGGTCCACATTGACGTCCATACCGACAACCCGCCAGGCTCGGGCGGCTTCATCCGCGTCTACGAAGCCCCCGAGATCGCCCGCGTGGCCGCCCCCGTCCACCTGAAGACCGGCAACTCGGTGGTGAGTGCCCACGGAGAGCGCACCAGCGCGGCCGACGGTAAGCGCATGGCCGAGCAGGCCGCCATCGTCGTGGAAATGATGAACAAGTACTACCCGGAGGCGAAGCAGACGAAGCGGGGCGACCCGGATTTGCGGATCCCTCACGTCTGATCGGGACCGGGGATCAACTGCTGACGGTTAACCTTTAAAACTGGCCTCTGGATAAACCGCCAGGATGTAAGCCCAAATTCATTTCGGCCTACGGGCCACCCATGGTAATCGGCAATAACCCGCCGGGTGGTTTGGTCCCCCTCACCTCCTGCCGAGAAGGGGGAACGAGAGGGTTGCGGTGGCGGCTTCGCCGCCGCAAAACCCCCCTTTTGGCCTCCAGAAGGGGGCCGCACGCCGCTCTGAACTGGTCTGGAACGGATGAGAGGTATCGGAGGGAGATATGAGCCGGTGGAAACTGCCGCCGCCGGGCGGCCATATGGATAAGCCGACGGGCATCTACTTCCAGACGATGACCAAAGCCGAGATTGAGGAGCGGCTGAAGGTCAACGACATTCTCATCATCCCGGTGGGCAGCACCGAGTGCCACGGCGATGCCCAGCCCTTCGGCGAGGACACCTTTCTGG
>DAOUBO010000265.1:0-3549 GCA_034432695.1 Anaerolineae bacterium
CGGCCCAGGGCAACTGGACCGACCCGCACAACCACCTCCGGCGGCAGGGGCGGTGAGGACACAGGCCTGGCGGCCCGCGCTATATCTGCCCTCCGTGTTTTCTCTGCGTCCTTTGCGCCTCTGCGATGAAGAAATCAGGCGCCGCGCAATACGGACAGGGCGCTGACTAATCTACGAAATAGGTGTTCCCTTCCGTGCTTTGCGGCGTTCCGCCGTCCTCTCAATCAGAAAGACCACCGCGAACCCCAGGATCATCAGTCCCAGCGCGAGGGCGACTTCGCCCGTCAACGCCGTGGGCAAAATGTCCATTGTCTCCGTTGGGATACCATCCACCAGCCGGGCCTGCTTCCAGGGCCAGAGTTCCCGCAATGCGCCCAGCATAAACCCAACCAGCGCAGCGACCGTCAGATCGTGATAGTGGTCCAACAGCCAGCGCAGGATGTTCGCAAAAGAGACGATGCCCACGGCTGCGCCCGCGATGAAGACCAGGACGGTAGCCAGATCCATACGAATCAGCGCGCCCAGCATATAGTGGTACTTTCCCAGCAGCACCAGGATGAACGCGCCCGAAATGCCCGGCAGAATCATCGCGCAGATGGCCAGCATTCCGCTCAGGAAGATGAACCAGAGTGCCTCGGGCGTCTGCGCGGGTCGCAATCCCACCAGCAGATAGGAGCCGACCGCAAAGAGCGCAGTGACCAGCAACTGAGCCGGACCCCACTTCCGGACCCGGGTGCGGACCACATAGACAGAGGCGACAATCAGTCCGAAAAAGAGGGCATACACATAGACCGGGTAGGCCTCCAGTGCCCAGTGCAGGAATCGGGCCATACTCAAAACCGCGGTGCCGATTCCCGCCGTCAGCGCAGCCAGGAAGCGCCAGGGGAACTGCTCAAAGGCCTCTTTCCAGCGCAGAGAGGCCAGGCGGCGTCCAAAGGGAACCGCCGCGCGAATGGCGTCAATGAGTTCCTCGTAGATCCCCAGAACGAAGGCCACGGTGCCGCCCGAAACGCCGGGGATCACGTCCGCCGTCCCCATCAGGAATCCGGAGAGGAAAATGGTCGCGTGTGCACGCCAGTTGTGTATGATGCTGTTTTTCATCATTATCTCCCTTACTTCAGGTGACGGTCACCCAGAAGACCCGTTTCTCCCCCATCCGCGTCACGCCGACGGGGCGGTTCTTGACCTCCCGGGAATCCAGAACGACGTACCATTGGTTGCGAATCATTTTCCCTCCTGTTGGGGCAAACGCTATAGCAGTTGCCCTACAAACGTATATGGCCAGTCCTGCCAGTCTTCTACCAGACCAGCCTTGACCGGATTGTTGGCAATGTACGCCAGGATGCGCTCATACTCTCGCGCATCCCGCACCACGTGGTCATAACTTTCGTGTTGCCAGAAGGGGCCACTCCGGCCCAGAACGCGGTTGCACAGGGCCGCGCTCTTCCCCTTGAGTAGACGCATCGCCCGGCTGAGGGCCGTATAGTGTTTGCCGTCCCGGCGGGGAGCAGGGTCGGGAATGCCTTGCTGGTCTATCAACAGGTGGATATGATTGCTCATCAGGCAAAAGGCGTGCAGGTGATAGTGCTTCGGATCCAGTTCGTGGATGCAATCCATAACGATACGGGCACATTCCGGCCGGGATAGCCAGCGCGGACCATGGAGCGCCCGGTCCAGCAGGGCGTCTATACGGGCAAAGTGGCGCTTTTGCTCCTGGTAGCGGGCGGATACCAGAGCCGCCCCGCTGAATTTCTGTTCCAGGCGGCGTAGATTCGCCTCGTACTCTTCCTGTAGCCGCAGCACGGCCTCCGCCGGTAAACTGTCCGCCAGCCGCAGGGTGATAAAGTAGGTGGCGTCCGGCAGGTGGTAATGCGGCAGGTGGCGTTCAAAGAATGTGACCATAGTCCACCTCCTGTAGGGCAACTGTTCAACAGTTGCCCTACAATAGCTTTATCCGCTGCCGGGGCAGGGAGCGGCCTTTCCAGGTGGCCCGGCCCGTCGCCGTCCAGAGCAGAGAGCGAAGGGCGATGAAGACCAGGAGCAGGATGTGGGCCGGATACAGGAACGCCAGGTAGAGGGGGAAGCGCAGCCGGGCCATGGCGATGCCCCACAGCGCCAGCATCTCCCCCACCGCCACCAGCGCCGGCCAGAGGGCAAACACCTCACGCCCCATCCCCAGGGGCCAGAGGACGGCGACCGCCAGCGACTCCACTGTGATCAGCGTCATCCAGGCCCAGACGAAGAGGTACTCCGCCAGCCGGAAGTCAAAGACGGCGAAGAGGTTCTTGGTGAACCCCTCCAGCGCGGCCCGGAATCCGGGGTACATCCGGCAGGAGACGAAGTCCCCCACGTCCACGATCCGCCAGCGCAGCCCCTTCGCCTTCACCCGCTGGCCCAGCGCGATGTCGTCCACGGGATTGGTCCGCACCGCCGCGTGCCCGCCGACCGCCGCGTAGGCCGACCGGCGGAAGAGCATCCACTGCCCGTTGGTCAGCGAGAGGGCGGGCGCCCGCACCCGGTGGGCCAGGGCCAGAGGCAGGAAGGAGAAGAAGCACCAGAAGATGGAGGGCACCGTCAACCGTTCGCCCCAGGTGAGCAGCCGCTGGCGGAGAAACCCGCTCATCAGGTCGGCCCGCTCCGCCTCCATCGCGGCGACGCCCAGCCGCAGCGCCTGGGGGTGATGGACGGTGTCGGCGTCGGTGAAGAGGAGCAGTTCCCCCGTCGCCGCCTCCGCCAGTTGCTGGCAGGCCCAGTGCTTGCCCAGCCACCCCTCCGGCGGCGGCTGGCCCGAAAGCACCCGCAGCCGGTCGTCCGTCCGGGCCAGCGCGGCCAGCACGTCGCCCGTCCCGTCCGTGGAGCCGTCGTCCAGCACCAGAACCTCAAAGTCCGGGTACTCCTGCGCCAGCAGCGAACGGACGCAGTCGCCGATGACCGCCTCCTCGTTGCGCGCGGGGAGCAGAACCGAGACGCGCGGAAACTGCGAGGGGTGGGGGTACTTCCCCAGCCGCCGCAGGGCCAGCAGGTTGCTGAGGGCGATGACCAGCAGGACGCCCAGGAAGACGACGATGCCCAGTTGGTGCTGAAGCCAGAGGGGGGTCAACAAACCTCCTCGCGGGGTGGCAAGGTGACAGTCACCTTCCTATCCACCGGGCGCGGGGCGGGGTCCGCAGGTCGCGCCGGTGCTTCCAGAGGACCAGGGCCAGGTTCCCCGCCCAGACGGCCAGCAGAGGCCCCGGTGCGCCGGAGAGGAGCAGGTAGAGGCCCAGGGCCGCCATCCCGAAGACCGCCGACCAGGCGTCGGTCCGGTTGACGGCAACTGCCAGCGTCAGGGCCAGCCCCATCACCGTGGGCCCGGCCCAGAGGGTCAGCCCGCTCCAGACGCCGAAAGTGGCCGCGATGGCCTTGCCGCCCCGGAAGCGCAGGAAGGGGGAGAAGGCGTGCCCCAGAACCGGCGCCAGCGCGACGGGCACCAGTCCCCAGCCGTCTATGCCGGCCCCGAATCGGGCCAGCGCCACCGGCGTCGCACCCTTCAGGTAGTCCAGCAGCAGC
>DAOUBO010000266.1:0-7236 GCA_034432695.1 Anaerolineae bacterium
CGGCCGCTCAGATAGCCGATATAGGCCGGCACCATCGGGAGGACGCAGGGAGAAAGAAACGACGCCAGGCCTGCCAGCCCGGCCAGCACCAGGGAAGGCGTCTCCATTTCCGCTTGCTCGCGCGTCGCAAAGGGTCTCGTCGCCGTACTCGCTACAGTTTGTAGCCGATTTTCCGCAGGAACGCTTTCCGGTGGGCCACGTCCTCCGGGCCTTCTACCCCCTTCGGACTCACACCGTCCACGACGCCCAGAATGGCCCGCCCCTGCTCCGTCTGCGCGACGATGATCTCGGCAGGATTGGCGGTGGCACAGAAGATGCGGCAGACCTCCGGGACCATCTTCACGGCGTTAAGGACGTTGATGGGATAGAAGCCGGGAGCCAGGAATATGATGAAGGAATGGCCCGCACCGATGGCCAGCGCGTTCTGTTTCGCCAGTTCTATCATCTCCGGGTCCGTCCCCGTGCAGCGGACCAGAGCCGGACCGGAGGACTCGCAGAAGGCCAGGCCGAAGCGGATGCCCGGCACGGTGTTCACCAGCGCCTCGTGGATGTCCTCCACCGTCTTGATAAAGTGGCTCATGCCCAGGATGAAGTTCACGTCATCAGGCTTCTGAATCCGGACGGTCAGCAATTCCATCGGCAACCTCCCGACTTATATCGGCGAGCCTTCAGACCCCAGTTCAAAGAGCAGGGGGGTCAGAGCCTCGGTGCGCCCGGCCCGGTGGCCGTAGAGGCGCTCTATCTCCCGGACCAGGCACCGGTTCAGGAGACTGAGGGGGAGCCCCATCGGGCAGACCCGTTCACACTCATCGCACTCCACGCAGCGGCCCGCCAGGTGGAACGCCCGCCCCAGATGGAAGACGTACTTTTGGGGCACCTCAATACCGATATCCACCCAGAGGCCATCGTCCCGCTCAAACGCGCAGGTGGGGCAATAACAGCCGGGGCAGACCTGGCGACAGGCGTAGCAGCGGATACAGCGGTCAAACTCCCGCAGCCAGAAGGCCAGCCGCTCCTGTGGCGGCATCGCCTCCACGCGGGCCAGGTCGGACCAATCGTCGGGCGCGGGCTCCACGGCCGGAGGCTCCCCCAACAGGAGGTCGTAGACCACAGGCACCCGGTCGGTGCAGCGGCCGCATTTGGCTGCGGGCTGCCCGCCTGGTCGGGCTACCCCCTCACAGGCCACGCCGATGACGTAAACCCGGTCCCGCTCAATCTGTCGTTCAGCGAAGAGAACGTTGAGCGCACGGCTGTCGCAGGGTTTGACGACGATGGCCACTCGCGGGGGCTCCTCCCCTCGCTTGCGGGGTTTTTTCTTGTTGTGGAGGTAAGTGGTCAGATTGTGGATGCACTCCGGGCCCCAGATCAGCCGGTCGGCCCCGGCCGGATCGTAGAGGAAGGCAGGGCGGACCCGGCCCCGCGGCCCGACCTCGTAGCCAATGACACAATCCACCCGCTTTTCGGCCAGCAGGTGACGGGCTTCTTCGCGCAGTTGTTGGGTCAGAGGATGAACGGTGGCCACCTTTTCCTCCCTGGTTTCGCCGCAAAGACGGCCATCGCAGAAAATACGCTTCATCGGCGACCGCGGCCGTCGCCGATCCCCCCATCTGCCCGCGTCCCCTTTGGGGGCCTGGCAAGCCCCGACTCAATGATACCAGAGGGGGATACTCGCCACAGGGGCCTGGTCCCACAACGAGCATCCCCCTCACACCGCCTATTTCCGCTTACTTCCCCCTGGATTTGTCTATCAGTGTACGCACTTTGTTCAGCAGCACGTCGGGGTCTACGGGCTTGTCCACAAAATCGTCCACCGGCAGATATGCTTCGTCCGGCCCAAAGCGCAGGGAAGTGGTGGTGTGGATGGCCGTCAGGATGAGGATGGGGATGTGGCGGTAGGGGGCATACTCCGACCTCGGGTCGGGGCTGCGCAGCTGGAGGGAGACCTGGAAGCCAGCGGTGGTCGTCTCCATCATCACGTCCAGGATGATCAGGTCGGGGTTGACCTCCTTGACCTTCTGCAGCCCCTCCTGGCCGGAAGAGGCGACGTAGACTTCGTAGCCGCTGGCTTCCAGGGGCATCCGCAGCGCGGTGACCATATCGGGGTCGTCTTCAACGATCAGGATTTTGTCGGGCATGGCCTGCTCCTTAGGGTCAGGGTTATTTGTCGCTCAGCATTTTGAGGATATGCCTGGCGAGGTGCTCGTTAATTTCGTTGTGGCGCGGGACAGGTTGAGAGACCTTCGTCCGGGGGTTCTGATACCAGTCGTGCTTTGCCCCGTGGCGAATGAGAACGCAACCCATCCGTTCCAGTTCACGAATCAGGTCTCTCCGCTTCACACGATCTCCAATTCAGCGACTCGGCGCGCACAGGGGATGCGGCCACCGACTAACTCTCTATAGATGTCCCGCAGGTTTTCTTCCAGTTCCTCAATGGTTTCTCCCTGAGTCCAGTAATCGGGAAACTCCTCCAGGTATCCCAACCACATATCCTCTTCTCGCCAGCAAACGTATTTGATGGTGCTCATCCTCCCTCCCCACCGGAGATGTCCTGAGGACAAACGGTACACTCTTCCAGAACGGCCTCCACCAATTCCGGTATCGCCGCCGCTACAGCGGGGCTGAGCCCTTCCTCCCAGTCCATCCGCTCCGGCTGGACACCGTAGATGACAATCTCAGGCAGTTCCCGGCCCAGCGCCCGGGCCAGGGCCAGCGCGTCGGCCAGCCCGGCGGTGTGGCTGGAGAGGGAGACCAGCGACCGGACCAGATGGGCCTCCTCCGGGGTGAAGCGGACGAACTCGCCAGGGGCCCGTCCGATCTCGGCCGCGTCCACGATGACCGCCCGCTCCCAGCCCTCCAGCAGGTGCAGCAGGTCCAGTCCCCCCGTCCCGCCGTCCACCGCCTCCACACCGTTGGGCAAGCCCCGGCGGAGGAGTTCCGCCACGGTCCGGGGGCCGACCCCATCGTCCCCCCGCAGGGGGTTGCCCAGGCCGAGGATCAGGCAGCGCTTCCGGGCGCCTTCACCCGCCGACGACGTCATCCACCGCGACCTCAAAGCCGGCCAGCAGGAGGGAGCGGGCCCGCTCCCCCCGGCCCCACCTGCCGACAATCTCGTAGACTCCCTCCCGCCACCGGTAGACCTCTATTGTCCCCGCATCCGGGTCTACGATCCAGTACTCCTGAACGCCGGCCCGGGCGTACTCCAGCATCTTCTCCACCCGGTCCGTCCGCCAGGTGCCGGAAGAGGTCACCTCCACCACCAGGTCGGGAACCCCGAAGCACTGCTCGCCGATGCGGTCCGCGTGCTCGCGGGCCACGAAGAGGATGTCCGGCTCCCGGATCTTGCCCGGCCAGAGCCGGACGGGGAGAGGGGCGACATGAACTTCGCCGAGATCATGTTCCTGGACAAAGAGGCGCAGCCGCAAAAAGAGTTCCTCTACAGCCTGCTGGTGACTGCGTGTCGGGCGCGGGGGCATAATCAGTTCTCCCTCCGAAAGTTCCATATACCGGTTGGTGTCGGGCAGGGAGAAATAGGCCTCCTCCGTCCACTGGCCCTGGGGCGGGAAGAGTTCCGCCAGTTCCAGGACGAACGTCGTCCGGGTTTCCACTTCGGGCTCAGCCACCTGTGTGCTCATCGGATCCGCTCCGGGGATGGCACTTCGTTCTCCGTCTTTACCGCTCGTAGCCAGCCACGCAGCGAAGCGGCGTTTTGCGGCACTCCACTTCGTTCCGTGCCGTACTACGAACGACAGCACTACGAACGACGGCACTCCACTTCGCTCCGTGCCGTACTACGAACGGCACTACGAACGACGGCACTCCACTTCGTTCCGTGCTGCACTACGAACAATCTCCGTCTTTACCGCTCGTAGCCAGCCACGCAGCGAAGCGGAGTGGCGCTCGCGTTTTGCGGCACTCCACTTCGCTCCGTGCCGCACTACGAACAATCTCCGTCTTTACCGCTCGTAGCCAGCCACGCAGCGAGGCGGCGTTTCGCGGCACTCCACTTCGTTCCGTGCCGTACTACGAACGAATCGTCATCCACACCTTCGCTCATCTGCACCGGATTGCATCACCCCGTTTCACGCTTCACGTTTCACGCTTCACGTTTCACGCTTCACGCTTCACGTTTCACGCTTCACGTTTCACCCTACACAAACTCCACCCTCAGGAAATGGGTGGAGCAGGAGATGCAGGGGTCGTAGGCCCGCACCAGCATCTCCAGCAAGAGCCGCACCTCCTCCTGGGGCCGGTCCAGAATCTGCGGGACCAGCGCGCGGATGTCGGCGTTCAGGTTGGCCAGGTTCTGGTTGGTGGGGATGATGCAGTTGGCCTCCACGCAGATGCCCTTCTCGTCGTAGACGTAGTGGTGGAAAAGGATGCCGCGCGGGACCTCGCATGCACCCACACCCTCCGCCGCCCGGACCGTCACCGGCGCCGGCTTCTCCTCCCGCACCCCCCGGCTCAGCAACTCGTCTATGATGCGGATGGAGTCCTCCAGGGAGTGGACCATCTCCACGACCTGCGCGGCGGTGTTCAGGAAGGGGTTCGTGACGATGGGCTTCATCCCGAACTTCGCCGCCGCCTCTTTGGCCTTCGGGTGGAGTTGCTCGTAGTTGTTGTTGAACCGGGCCAGCGCGCCCACCATATAGGACTCCCGGTTGTGCTTCGTCCACTTGGCCGTGGAGAAGGGGACCAGGTACTCGTTGGTGACCTTCCGGTAGTCCTCAATCGGGTACGTGAAGCCGTCCGAGGTGACGACGACGCCGTCTATGAAGGCGTACTCATCCTCTTTGCGGAGGCTCACGTACTCCGTCTCCCGCTCAAACTGGGGCCAGGGGAGCGAGGCGAAGAGGTCCACCGTCGCGTCCATATCGGCGCGGGCGGCGACCAGCCGCTCCCGCATCTCCCGCAGTTCCCGCTCCGTGGGGGTGTGGGTGAAGCCGCCGACGACCAGCGCGCAGGGGTGGGTGTGGCGGCCGCTGATCATCGCGCAGAGGTCCCCGGCCAGTTTCTTCAGCCGCAGCGCCCGCTCCACCACCTCCCGATGGGTCTCCACCAGCGGGATGACGCTGGGGACGCCGAAGAAATCCGGCGCGACCAGGTAGTAGGTGTGCAGGACGTGGCTATCCAGAATCTCGCCATGGAAGTTCAGTTTGCGCAGGAGCCAGGCCTGCTCGGAAAGTTCCACGCCGAAGGCCTTCTCCGTGGCGCGGACGCTGGTGGTGGAGTGGCCCACGGAGCAGATGCCGCAGATACGGGAGACGATGTGATTGATGTCGTGGTAGGGGCGGCCGCGCACGAAGGCCTCAAAGAAACGGGGCGCCTCTACCACCTCAAAGCGACACTCCTTCACCTCGCCGTTTTTGACGTCCACGACGATGTTGCCATGGCCCTCCACGCGGGTGACGTAGTGAACGTTGACACTCAGGGTTGTCATAGTGCCCTCTCCATCTCACAGGGATTCTTTTCCCGGACGACGAGCCACGGCCGCCCACTGACAGCCGAACTCGTCCCAGGCGAGAAGGAAATCCGCTTCTGGAACAGGGATTGGCGCTTCGTGAAAGGACGGGTCATTGAGGTACAGGATGCCCGCCTCCATGCCGGAGACCACAACAGCATGGGGAACGTCTTCCTCCCAGTACGGCAGTTCTCCGGTGCGCACGAAGACAATGACCACAGAGTCTTGCCGGATCTCCCGTTCCAGGTCTTCAAGCGTGCCGTTCTGCTGGTAAAGAACCGAAACGCCATATCGGGAAAGCCGCAGGATGTTGCGGGCGGGTGTGCCCGCTCCGGGCATGTGGCCGAGAAGCTGGGCCAATTCCTCCTGCGAGGCCTGAATGCCGAAGGATGCCAGCGCCATCTGGCAACAGGCGACCAGGCATCCCCCCAGGAACTCCTCAACGCGGTGCGGTATCGCCGGCAAGCGCCTTCACCCGGGCAAGAATTTCCTGGGGTGTCTGGTCGTTGACCAGGAGTTCACCACTGCGGGCATCCACGTCCACGAAGCCCGCCTCGCCGCGCAGCCCCCGGGTGACCAGAACCGGGACCCGCCAGACCGGGCGCGCTCCTGCTACAAAGCGGGGTTCACCGCCCATCAGGAGATGGCCCACCCGGCTCACCAGCCACGCGTTGACCCGACGGCGGGCCTCGCCGGCCCCGATCGCCGTCCCCGGACCGGTGAGGGATTCCACAAATTCCAGCCCCCGCCGCCGCTCCCGGAGCGGGAGAGTTTCCATCAGCATCACAACCCGCTGAATCTCCTCGCTCATTCCCACTTTCCCGTACCGACTTCCCGATACGCGTTGAACATTGTGAAGTAGTGCATGATGTCGTCCAGAGAGAGACCGGCCTCGTCCAGCACCTCCTCCATCGCGTTCTCGTTGGGGTGCGGGATCAGGCCCCGGCAGCCCTCGCAGCCGTCGCCGTAGGTGGGGCAAATGGCCCCGCAGCCGGCCCGCGTCACCGGCCCCATGCAGATGCCGCCCACGTGGAAGATGCAGACGTTCCCCTTCAGTTTGCACTCCACGCAGACGGGGTAATCGGGGATGGGCGGTTTCTTGCCCACCAGCAGGGCCTTCACTACCTCCACGAACTCCTCTCTGTCAATGGGGCAGCCGGGGACGACGGCGTCCACCTTGACGACGGCGCTCAGCGGCCGGGCCGCGTAGGTCTCGTACCAGTCGGCGTGCTCCCCGTAGACGTAGCGGCGGACCTCCTCCGGCGGCTGAAGGTTCTTCAGCGCGTTGACGCAGCCGGTATCGGCGCAGGCGCCCAGCGCGACCAGAATCTTCGCCTGCTCCCGGATGCGCTTCAGCCGTTCCTCGTCCTTCGGGCGGGTGATGGAGCCCTCCACGAAAGCGATGTCAAAATCCCACCCGTCCAGCGTGGCGGCCTCGCGGAAGTTGACGATCTCCACCGCGTCCAGCAGGTCCAGATGGGTCTGCAGGGAGTCCACCACGGTCAACTGACACCCTTCGCAACTGGCGAAGTCAAAGAACGCCACTTTGGGTTTGGCGACTGAGGACTTGCTCATCACAACGCCTCCGGGATGTTCTTGATCTGGGCGTAGGTGAAGACGGGGCCTTCTTTGCAGCAGTAGAGGTTGTTGATCTGGCAGTGGCCGCCCTTGCCCACGCCGCACTTCCTCCGCCGCTCCAGGGAGAGGTAAATCTGGGTCTCCGGGATGCCCTTGCCCAGGAGTTCAATCAGGACGAAGCGGTACATGATCGGCGGGCC
>DAOUBO010000267.1:0-3729 GCA_034432695.1 Anaerolineae bacterium
CGCCGCCCCAACCCCCTTCGCATTTTCCACCGTACCGACGGTTACCCTTTCAGAGCCCCTGCCAGAACCCCCCGGATGAAGTACCGCCCCAGGAAGAGGAAGAAAGAGAGCGGAATCAACACCCCGATGAGCGCTGAAGCCATCTGGATGTTGTAGAGGGCCACGAAACTTCCCTTCACCTCAGCCAGTTTGACCTGGATCGTCGTCGTGGCCGGCGTAGAGAGGGTCAGGGCCAGCAAAAACTCATTCCAGACCTGCGTGAAGACAATGATGGCCGTGGAAGCATACGCGGGGAGAGAGATAGGAGAAACCACCCGGAAGAAGAGTTGCAGTCGGTTGGCCCCGTCCACCTGGGCCGCCTCTTCCAGTTCCCTGGGAATGGACAGGAAGAACGTTCCCATTAGGACTGAGGCCAGCGGAACGTTCAGGATTAGATAACTCACAATCAGGCCCGCATAGGTCAGCGCCAGCCGGGTTTTCGCCATAAACTGGACCAGCGGGATCAGGATGACCTGATAGGGCAGATACAGCGCCACACCCACCAGGATGAACAGCACCCGCACGAAGGGGGAGCGGGAGCGGCTCAGGTAGTACCCACCCAGTCCCCCGAAGAACGCGGCCAGAAGGGTGACGGCAAAGGAAATGATGGAGGAGTTGATCAATGAGGGATAGACCAGCCGGAAGGCCTCCACGTAGTTCTGCCATTGCAGGTTCCGGGTGGGAATCAGGTAGGCCCGCTGGCTGATCTCCACCGGCGTCTTCAGGGAGGTGACCAGCATCACGTAGATGGGCAGGACGTACACCCCGGTCAGCACCAGGGTAACAAGAAGGACAATGAGTTTGGTGGAAAGGTCTCGGGTTCTCATTCAAACCACTTCCTGAAGGCGTAGATGGTGTACGGAATCACAATGACCAGGGCCATAAGGAAGATAATCATCCCCAGGCCAGCTCCCAGGGCGACCAGGTGTTGCTGGAAGGTGGCGATGAACATAAAGAGGGCCAGCACATCTGTGGAGTAGCCGGGGCCGCCAAAGGTAACCACGTAGACGATGTCAAAGACCTTCAGCGCCGAGATGAGAAGCAGAGAGACCAGAATCAGGATGCCGCCCCGGATGTTGGGCACGATGACCGAAAAGAGGATGCGCAATTTGGAGGCACCGTCTACAATGGCGGCTTCCACCATCTCCTGGAGTTCCGTCGTGCGGAAGGAGGACTGGAGAATGATAACCGCAAATCCCAGATACTGCCAGATGAAAATCAGGATCAGCCAGTAGGTGGCCGTGGAGGGATTGGTCGTATAACGGCCCACCAGTTCCGAAAGACCGATGGCGCGCAGGATGGTGTTGAGCACTCCCTTATCGGGCTGGTACATCCAGGACCAGATGGTCCCGGTGACCACGAAGGACATGGCGACCGGGTAGAGAATCAGCGTCCGCACATACCCCTCAATCCGCCTCACGGAGCCGATTTCCAGCATATAGGCCAGGAACAACGCCAGGATGACCGTGGGGAGAACGCCCAGGGAGAGCCACTTGACGTTGTTGTTCATATCTACCCGGAAACGGTCCAGGCGGAACATCATCTGGTACCACTTCAATCCGGCGAACTCATAATTGGGCGCAGTTCCCACCCAGTTCGCCATAGAGACATAGAGCGTCCAGCCCAACATCCCGTACAGGATGATCAGGAAGATCAGCAGGGGTGCCAGGAAGGGCAGGGACTCCAGCAGTGAGGAAAAGCGTCGCTGGAAAGAGCGGTGCGGTTTTCGGTTCATGGGGACATCCCGATAACAGAAAGGGGGTATTTGCGGAGTTAACCGCAAATACCCCCAGTTCATATCAACTGCCTGCACTGGTAGTCAATCGCAGCAGCATCATGCCCTCGGGGCTCCCGGCGGTTGGCGGATTTACGGCCACTGGTACCAGGCCGCCTCTTCTTTCACGTTGTAGGTGGTCATCAGATCCGCCACCGAGGAGAGCGTCCCGTCCACATTCGGCTGGGCGATGAACGCGGCGATCACGTCCCAGTAAGCCTGGGTGAAACTGAAGGGCGCGATGCTGCCGTGCTGGTCCAGAATCAGTTTGTCCGGGTTGTTCCGGACGTAGGTCTGGAGTTCCTGCCGGATGGGATCCGGGAAGTTGGCAGGGTCAATATCCAGCCGGGCGAACAACCCACCCTGGGTGACGTCCGTGGGGATCTGGAGTTCCGGCGAGGCCACGACCTTCAGCCACTCTATCGTGGTCTGCGGATGGGGCGCGCCCTTCGCCAGGCCGTAGGTGTCGGGGTGGAAGAGGAGGATGCGCTCCGGCTTCTGGGGGAAGGTCACCGCGCTGAACTCCTTGCCCGGGGTCCAGCCCCGGCTCTGGAAGTAGCCGATGGCCCAGGTCCCCATCAGCACCATCGCCGCGTCGCCGGAGACCACCAGGCCGCAGGACTCATCCCAGGTCAGGCCGGCGTGGTAGGGGTAGATGTAGGGCACCAGCGCCTCCAGTTTCTGCAGCGCCTCCTTGTAGGCGGGGTCGTTCTTCACGTCCACCTCGCCCTTGTACACTTTGACGTAGTGTTCAGGGCCGCCCACCTCCAGGAGGATGCTGTCAAAAACGAAGGCCGCTTCCCACTTCTCCTTGGTGCCCAGGGCCAGCGGGCTCATCTCCGGCCTGGCCTCTTTGATCGCCTTAGCGACCGCGATCAGTTCGTCGTAGTTGGTCGGCGGCTGAAGGCCCAGTTCATTAAACAGGGCTGTGTTGTAGTAGAGGATATTCTGGATGTGCATGTTCAGGGGGACGACGTAGGGATGCCCGTTGATGGTCACAGCCTTGGCCAGCGGGCCCGGGATGACCGCAGCGTAGTTCAACTCCGCCCACAGGTCATCCAGCGGTTCCAGGTAGCCGCCGTCCACATAGGACTTCAGTTCGGCGCCGCCCAGGGTCTGCCAGGTGTCCGGCGGCAGACCGGCGGAGAGCCGGGCCTGCAGGACCACGCGGTGGCTCACCCCACCGCCGCCCGCAACCGGGTTCTCCACAATCTCCACGTCGGGCACCTTGTCCTTAAAGGCCTTGAACATAGCGTTGGCCGCCTCCCGCTCGCCGCCCGCAGTCCACCAGTGGAAGATTTCCAGTTTCTTGGGCTCCGGGGCGGGCGTCGCGGTGACCACCACCTGTTCGCGCACAATCGTGACGACAGGCGGTGGGGCAGTCGGGGTTTGGGCCGGGCCGCAGGCGCTGAGAACCAGGCTCAGCACCAGCAGCAGGAGTACAGGGAGCACAACCTTCTTCATATGGGCCTCCTTATTAAGGAAAATATGGAGACGGTGCATTACACCTGCCTGCGCAGGCTTAAGTCATTATACAACTCTTCAGGATCATTGTCAAGGGCTGTCTGCTTTTTGGACTTTACCGGCGGGTTCCTGCCCAACGCGGCGGTTGGGGAGGGTGCTTCTTGACAAATTTTTGCCTGTATGGTACAATCTTTGCTGAAAATGATTCCTAACAAAGAATTGTTATCCCAAGAACGATTCGCTGCTGTTATCCGCCGGCTTCGGGAACAGGGCTACCGGTTCACTCCCCAGCGAATGGCCATTGTGCAGGCCGTGCTGGAAAGCGGGGATCACCCCTCGGCGGAGGACATCTACCGACAGGTCTCCGTCGCTTTCCCGATGATGAGCCTGGCGACGGTCTACAAGACCCTGGAAGTTCTCAGGGACCTCGGCGAGGTGGTGGAGATTCCCGT
>DAOUBO010000268.1:0-4831 GCA_034432695.1 Anaerolineae bacterium
CCGCCCGTCCGGGCGGGGCATAGAGATTTCCTCCCCCGTCGGGTCCTGCACGGTTACCAGCCGCAGGGTTTCGGTCTCCGACTCCCAGGCCATCACAAACGTGGGCATCTCCAGCTGGCGGGAGATGGCCGCGGCCGCCCGGCGGAGCAGTTCGTCCGGGTCCATCGTGGTCGCCGCCACCTGGAGCACCTCGCTGATGAGGGCCCGGCGGCGGGCCTCCGCTTCCGTCTCGGCGAAGAGCCGGGCGTTCTCCAGCGCGACGCCGGCCTGGCTGGCCAGGGAGGTCATCAGAAGGACGTCGGCCTGGGTGAAGGTGTAGGGGCGGTCGCTCTGGACGTCCAGCACGCCGATCACCCGCCCTTTCACCTCAATGGGAACGACCAGTTCAGCGCGGGTCGCCGCCAGGTCCGGAACGGTGATAAAACGGGGGTCGCTCAGAACATCGTTGACCAGAACGGGTTGCCCCCGGCGCGCGGCGTCGGTGGTGATGCCCGGCCGATCTATATCCAGAACCAGGCTGCGGGGCGGAAGCCGCCGGTCGGTATCCCCAATGGTGCTCCCATCCTCAAAGACCAGATGCCGGTCCTCCACCAGCAGGATGCTGACGAAGTAGTAGCCGAAGCGGGATTTGGTGATGTCCACCACCTGCCGCACCAGGGCCTGCGGGTCCAGGACCGAACTGATAGTCCGGCCGATCTCGTTGATGGCCTCCAGTTCGCGCGCCCGGCGGCGGGTCTCCTCCAGCAGGCGGAGGTTCTCCATCGCGATGGCCGCCTGGCCGCAGAGCGTCCAGAGGTTGCGGAGCAGCCGCTCCGGATAAGCGGAGGGGATATCCCGCCCGACCAGCAGCGCGCCCAGCATCCGGTCGCCGATGGCGATGGGCACCATCGCGAAGGAGCGCAGCCGCACCACCTCCAGCACGGTCCGGGCCGCGGGGTCCACGCGCGGGTCGGCGTAGATGTCGTCCACGGTGAAAACCTCGCCGGGCTGGATGAAGGAACGGAGCCCGAAGTCGGCCAGGGGCAGACGGGTGCCGTAGGGGTGGACCGGGCGTCCATCGGCCGACCAGTGCTCGGCCATCACCACGTGGGTGGGCTGGCCGTCCATCGGGTCCATCAGGAGGACCCGGGCCAGGTCCATCCCGGACCGGGCCACGTGCTGGATCAGGGCCTGGGCGACCTGAGAGGCGGAGGTCGCTGCGCCGATGGCCCGGCTGGTCTCAAAGAGTTCGCGGGTCTCCGTCAGGGTCTGGCTGGTCTCGGCGAAGAGACGGGCGTTCTCAATCGCTGTCGCCAGTTGATCGGCCATCGTCTGCAGGGCGGTGATGTCCTCTTCGGTGAAGGCAGCGGGCCGGTCGGATTGAATGGTCATCGCGCCGATGACCCGGCCCCGGGAGATCAGCGGCAGGGCCATCTCGGAGCGGGTGTTGGGCAGGAGGGGGTTATCAAAGCGGATGGCCTCCGCGCCCACGTCCAGCGCGATGCGGGCCTTCGCGTTGGCCGTGCACCAGCCGATCATAGACCGGCCGCCGACCTCCAGTTTGTGGCCCATCTCCAGCATCTGGCGCCCGGCCTCGCCGGTACCGGCCCGCAGGACGGCCCAGCGGCCCGTCTCGTCCAGCAGGAAGATGCCGACGTAGTAGAGGTCAAACCGCTGGCGGATGAGTTCGGCCGTCTGCGGGAGGAGTTCCTCCAGGCTCAGGATGGACGACGCGGCGGCGGAGACCTCGGCGGCGGTGGCCAGTTGGGCGGCCCGCCGACTGGCCTCCTCCAGCAGGCGGCGGTTCTCCAGCGCGACGGCCACCTGGTCGGCGACGGTGCGGATGCGGCGGATGTGTTCCTCGGAGATGCCGGTGATCGGGTTCGGGCTGATGAAACTCAGGAAGCCCAGCGCCCGCCCGAAGAGGCTCAGCCCGGCGGTGACCATCCCGCGCATCCCCATGTTGCGGGTCATCTCCCGGACCTCGTCGGGAATTCCGGCACCGGGGTCCTCCACATCGGCGTAGATCAGGACGAAGTCGGGCTCGTCCAGCACCCGGCGGGCGGCCTGCCGGTCCGCGATGGGGAAGGCCTGCATGGGCGGGAGGGCCATCCAATCCTCGCCGGCCGCGACGGCCGGGTAGATGTCGCCATGGGTGGGGACGCCGTTCGGGTCGGTGAGGGTGGCAACGGTGAGGGAGCAGGCGGTGAAACCCATCAGCGAGGCGATCTCCGCCGCGCCGCGCACGATGCCTTCTATGGAGGTCGCCTCGCTGATGGCCCGGGCAGCCCGGTAGAGGGCCTCCGTCTCGGCCAGGGTCTGGCGCACCTCTTCCAGGCGGCGGATGGACTGGGCGGCGACGGCAGCCTGCCCGGCCAGGGCCATCAGGCGGCGCACCGCCTCCTCGGGGAACTCGCGGGGCGTGCTGTAGATGGCGTTGACATACCCGATCCACTGCCCGGCCACCACCAGGGGCACAAAGATGGTGCTCCCGGCCTGGAAACGGTCCCGATACAGCGATCGGGCCCGTTCATCCATCCGGAGATCGGCCGCCACGTCGGAGATGATGGTCGGTGCATCGGGCTGGAGCAGGCGGGCCGCGGAGGGGAAGGCGCGCAGGGGGTAGCGATCGCTCAGGGCTTCCGCCGGCAACCGGGTCCAGCGGGCCACGGGGATGCTCCACTCCGGCACGTCCTCCCCCACCCACGGCCGGTTGTAGAGGTTCAGGCTCACATTGCGGTCAGCCTCGCCCACCAGGGTGTATTTCTGCAGAACGGCCAGGATTTCCTCATAGGACTGCGCGGCGTTCAGTTCCGCGCTGGCCTGATAGAGCATTTCCGTCTCGGCCAGGGCCTGGCGGGTCCGGTCAAAAAGACGGCGGTTCTCCAGGGCCAGTGCCAGTTGCGCCTGGACTTCGGCAACCAGCGCCAGTTCGTCCTCCGTCCAGACCCGCGTCCCGGCCTCCTCCAATCCCAGGAGGCCGATGGGCTCGCGCCCGACCACGACAGGAGTCAACAACAGGGAACGTCCGTCGTACTCTGTGACCAGGGGGCGGTCCGGGAGCGCATTCGCAACCGGCAGAGAGAGGGGATGGGGAAGCGGCTCAACCGTCTCCAGGTCGTAGAGATATCCGACGGGTCCCGGCCGACGGCTGAGATACGTTTCCCATTCCTGACGGATATAGCGGGACTGGACGGCCTCCATCTGCCGGAGGGTTTCCCGGAACTGCTCAAAGAGCCGGGCGTTCTGGATCGCGATGGCCAGCTGGCTGGCCACAATCTCAAATGTCGCGATATCCTCCGGTGAGAACGCGGCCTCCCGATCGCTCTGGATGGTCAGGGCACCGATGACGCTTTCGCCTGCGATCAGCGGGATGGCCAGTTCGGAGCGGGTATCGGGCAGGAGGGGGTTTTCAAAACGGACGGCATCTTCGCCCACGTCCAGCGCGATGCGGGGCTGGCGGTTGGCGATGCACCAGCCGATCATAGAGTGCCCCCCGACCTCCAGCCGGTATCCTTCCTCCACCATCCGGCGTCCTGCCTCACCTGTGCCGGCTTTCAGGACGGCGTAGCGCCCTGCTTCGTCCACCAGAAAGAGACCCACATAATAGAGGCCGAACTCCTGACTGAGAACGTCCACGGAGGTCTGGAGCAGTGTGGGGAGGTCCAGGATCGCCGTTGTCGCGCGGGCGATTTCGGCCGCCGCCTGGAGCTGGACCTGCCGGTGTTGCAGTTCGGCCCGCGCCTCTCGCTCTCGCTGGACCTGTTCTTCCAGGGCTGTGCTCAGGCCCCGGTAGGTCCGTTCAAACTCGGTAACTGCGTCCTGGGTCCGAACGTCCACCAGGGTCAGGAACCACCGGGAGCGATAACGCTCCAGGGACGGAAGGACAGCCTTCAGAGCATCCCCGTCCAGCGCCTCCAGCAGGGCCTGGGAAAGAGCCCCGAAGGCCTCCACGATGGATTGAGGGCTCAGGCCCAACCGAACCCATTCGCCCACGCGTTGGGAACAAACCTCCTCCGAAAGCGTGCCCGCGACTTGCTGAAGAAACATCTCCACCATATGCCGGGCGACCTCGGGCAGAGGACGGACAGAGGCCATGCGGCTGGTGTTGTGAAAGACGTTCCGGCGCAGGGCCTCCTCCACCCGCGCCTGCAGAGCGGGCTTTACACCCTCCAGCACACTCAACCAATCCGAAGCGGCCATCCCTTGAACTTCCATATCCTTCCCACCGGTCTGACAGGATTGGGAGGCATGCCAGGCACTTTTAAAATGGACTTTTAAACCGCCGGGATGTAGGCCGAAATGAATCTCGGCCTACGGGCCAACATATATGGGCGTCGGCAAATTGACAAATCCCACATATGGGCAAGGTGCTTACCCCGGCCCTTTGAGTTTGTCCAAAGCCCAGTTTTGAAGCGCCTGGCAGGTTATTCCGAAGGACGCTGCCTGCAGACAGAGCAACCTGCGCTGCCCGGCAGGCAGCGCCCAGCGTGGTTCTCCGAGAGCCCGACAACTACCGCTTGACCAGAATCGCCCCGTAGAACTCCAGGCCTACTCCTTCCCGGTCGGCCTCTGTGATCTGATCCTGCAGCCCCAACCACTCTGCCAGAGGCCGGAACCCCGGTTCGTCGGCTTCCCAGGGTTTCATCAACTCTATAGATTTCTCCAACGTCAGAAAGTGATAGGGGCTTCCCATCCGATCAAACATGTCCACAAACTGCTGCATCCGGGGCGTCATCAGGTTGGGATCTTTGGTCTCAAAGGTGGCGAACATCTTGCTCCCCGGCGCGGCCCAATCGTAAAGCGCATGGACAATCCGCCGGATTTCATCATCCGTGAGGAAGCAGGTCAC
>DAOUBO010000269.1:0-14932 GCA_034432695.1 Anaerolineae bacterium
AAGGCGGGGCGGTGGGGGTGGGAGTGGCGCGCGGGCGGAAGGGGAGGGAGGGCAGGGTGCAGGAAAGCACCATGCTGGCCAGCAGAGTCAGCAGGAGCGGCAGGGGCCAGAAGCGGGTGCGGGTCATCTAACTCCTTTCGCAGGCGCAAACGGAATACGCAATACGTGAGACGTGAAACGTGAAAAGTGAAACGTGAAAAGTGAAACGTGAAACGTGAAACGTGAGACGTGCGGCGATTCCAGTATACCACGAATGGGACGAGTTGTCTACTGGTAGGATGGACAGGTCTGGTTCGTCGTCCGCCATGCAGCGAAGCGGAGTGGCGACAACGGGTCCGGGCTTCCTGGTATTTTTAGACGCCGGGATGGGCTGGAAAGTTCCCGGTTTTTCCGGGATACTTGACTTTTCCGGATTCCCGGCTATAATTATAGGCGAAGCGGGTGTAGTTCAGCGGTAGAACGTCAGCTTCCCAAGCTGAATGCCACGGGTTCGAATCCCGTCACCCGCTCTGGGTAGCCCGGTCGCTCCGCCGGGCTATTTTTCTATATGCCGGAGGTGAGGGAATGAAGGACCCATCCACTGGCCGATTCCCCTTTTATGGCTGGCTCGGCGCTCTCATCGTCGTCGGAGCAGAAGTGGGCCTGGTTTTCCGCCAGCCCTTCATCTCCCGCTGGTTCACCCCTATCGTCTGGACGGGCTACATCCTCCTCGCCGATGCCCTCTCCTTTCGCCTGCGGGGACGTTCGCTGATCCGGAACGAACCCCGGCAGGCGCTGATGATGCCCTGGCTTTCCGTGGGTTGCTGGATGATGTTTGAACTCTACAACCTGCGTCTGGGCAACTGGTATTACGTCGGGGTGCCGGAGAATCCGTGGGTGCGGAACCTGGCCTACCTGTGGTCCTTCGCCACCATTTTCCCCGCCATCTTTGAGACCGCGGACGTGCTGGAGGGACTGGGGCTCTTCCGGCGGGTCCGGGTTTCGCCCCGGCCGATGACGCCCTTCGGGAGTGCGCTCTCCTTCCTCCTGGGGGTTGCCTTTCTGACCCTTCCCCCTATCCTGCCAGCCCCGGTCCGTCCCTTCACCTTCGCGTTCGTCTGGACCGGGTTTATCCTGCTCCTGGAGCCGGTCAATCGGCAATTGGGAGCGCCGTCCTGTTATCGGGCATGGGAGGAAGGGGACCCTCGTCCCACGCTGCTCCTGCTGACGGCGGGGGGCGTCTGCGGGTTGCTCTGGGAATTCTGGAACTACTGGGCCACCGCTGGGTGGCGCTACACCATCCCATGGCCCCTGGACTTCGGGATCTACTACTTCCAGATGCCCGTTCTGGGCATGCTGGGCTTCCCACCGTTCGCGATGGAGTGCTACGCGATGTACCACTTTCTCCGACGGATGCTGGGTGGGGAGAGATTCTGGTAAGCAGGGAGCGGCATATCCTTCTGGAACAGGAGACTGGAGTCTGGTGATTCTGAGATCGCGCCAAAAGTTCAAAAATGGGACGCAGATTTTCGCAGGCTTTGCCCGCAGATTTTACGATTCTCAAAATTTATCCGCGTAAATCCGCGTTCACCCGCGTCCCAAACAAAATTCGCCAGAGTCCAGCGGGAGATTCTGGAGCGGCCGGGGATACTGGGCCGATTCCTGGGGACGTGCCAGGCACCCCCCAGGTGCCTGGCACGTTCGGTTTTGTGGGCGGCGGCGGCCGATGCCCGGCCCGAGCGGAGCCCAGGGTCAATTTCCGTACTGGCTACCCGACACTTTCCGTGGGAAAGGCCCCGGTGGAGGCCCAAAGGCCGCTATACGAAATTGAACTGCACCCTCAGGTTGGACTTTGGATAAACCGCCGGGATGTAAGCCGAATGTAAGCCGAAATTCATTTCGGCCTTCGGCCTACGGGCCACCCCTATATATGGGCATCGGCAAATGGATAAAGCCCACATATGGAGCATGGGTAAGGCGCTCTCCCTGGCCCTTTCAGTTTGTCCAAAGTCCATCTCAGGTTGTCCCCCCGGTTGCTTCTTCTGAAAAACGTGGTACAATGAAAACACTTAAGGCAGAGTTGGTCATAAGGATGAATTTGCAGGAGGTGAAACGAGCATGCCGTTGACCAAGGCCCAGAAGCAGCAGATTATCCGGGAATACGGGCGCTCGCCGGAAGACACCGGCTCTCCGGAGGTCCAGATCGCGCTGCTGACCCATCGGATTAACCTGTTGACCGAGCACCTGAAGGTTCATAAACATGACGAGCATTCCCGGCGTGGGTTGCTCCGGATGGTGGGCAAACGGCGACGACATCTGGTGTATCTGAGTCGGACCAATCCCGAACGCTATAAGGAAATCGTTCGGCGATTGGGGCTGCGCAAGTAGCCCGCAGATCAGCCCGGGGGACCGGCAGGGGGTCTGGAATTGGGAAATGTCCCGCAGGGGGAACGCCCTTGCGGGACATTTCCCAGTTTCCGACCTCTTCGCCGGTCTCCGAGATGTAGCAGGAGGTAATGCAAAATGGAAAGCCACTCTTTTACTGCCCGGTTGGGCGATCATCTCATCACGCTGGAGACCGGCCATCTGGCCTTTCAGGCCGGGGGGGCTGTGACCATCCGCTGTGGGGATACCGTTCTCCTCGCCACGGCGACCATGTCCGCCGAGGAGCGGGCCGATGTAGATTTCTTCCCCCTGACGGTGGATTTTGAGGAACGGCTGTACGCTGCGGGCCGCATTCCCGGCTCCTTCCAGCGCCGGGAGGGACGGCCCCCAGAGAGCGCGATCCTGATCGCGCGCCTGACGGACCGCCCGCTCCGTCCCCTCTTCCCGAAAGACCTGCGGCACGATGTCCAGATTATTGTCACGCCTCTATCCCAGGACGAGCGGCACCAGTCGGACATCCTGTCCATTATCGCGGCGTCGGCCGCTCTGACCATCTCCGACATCCCCTTCGGAGGGCCGGTGGGGGCCGCGCGCATCGGCTATATAGACGGCCAACTCGTCATCAACCCGACCATCCCGGAGATGGAGCGCAGCCTCCTGGACCTTCGGGTCGCCGGGACGGCCGACGCGCTCCTGATGGTGGAAGCCGGTGCGAACGAGGTTCCCGAAGAGATCATCCTGGAAGCGCTCCGCCTGGGCCAGCGGGCCATCCAGGACGTCATCGCCGTCCAGGAGGAAATGCGCCGGAAAGTTGGCAAACCCAAGCGGGAATATGCCTCCCACGCTATCCCGGAGGAACTGATCGCCCAGGTTCGGGAGGCCCTCGGCGACCGGCTGATCCCCGCGCTTTACGGCCAACCCGACAAGGCTGCCCGCAACGCTGCCGTCAACGCGCTCCTCACCGAACTGAAGGCTCAGTTCGGCGAGACGGTGGACCCGCTTCTCGTCCAGCAGGCCTTTGAGGAGGTGATGAAGGAGGTCGTGCGACGGCGCATCCTGGACGAGGGCATCCGGGTGGACGGCCGGGACCCGTTCACGATCCGGCCCCTCTCGGCACAGGTGGGTCTGCTTCCTCGCACCCACGGCTCTGGCCTTTTCACCCGCGGCGAGACCCAGGTCCTTTCCGTGGCAACGCTGGGGACCCCCCGGGAGGAGCAAACGCTGGACGATCTCTCCCCGGAAGAGACCAAGCGGTATATGCACCACTACAACTTCCCGCCCTACAGCACAGGGGAGACCCGCCCTCTGCGGGGGCCGGGGCGGCGGGAGATCGGCCATGGCGCGCTGGCGGAGCGGGCCCTTCTCCCTGTTATCCCGCCGGAAGAGGAGTTCCCGTACACCATCCGCGTCGTCAGCGAGGTCCTTTCGTCCAATGGCTCCACCTCTATGGCTTCCGTTTGTGGCTCCACGCTGGCATTGATGGACGCCGGGGTGCCCATCCGGACCCACGTCGCGGGCATCGCGATGGGGCTGGTAATGGAGGGGGAACGCTACCGCATCCTCACCGACATCCTGGGGATGGAGGACCACCTGGGGGATATGGACTTCAAAGTCGCCGGGACGGAGAAGGGGATCACCGCCCTCCAGATGGACATCAAAACCAGGGGCATCTCCGACCAGATTCTGGCGGAGGCGCTGGAACAGGCCCGGCAGGCCCGGATGCAGATCCTGGACGTCCTGCGCCAGACCATTCCGGCTCCCCGGCCGGACCTCTCTCCCTATGCCCCGCGCATGCTCATCCTGCACGTGGATCCGGACAAACTGGGCGCGGTCATCGGGACTGGCGGTAAGACCGTGCGGGCCATCCAGGAGGAATGCGACGTCCGGGTGGATATTGAGGACGACGGGACCATCTACATCGCTTCCACCAACCGGGAGGGCGCCTGTCGGGCCGAGGAGATCATCCGCCGCCTGACGGAGGTCCCGGAGGTCGGCAAGGTCTACACAGGGCGGGTCGTCCGGATCACCGACTTCGGGGTCTTTGTGGAACTGGCCCCCGGCACCGACGGGATGGTCCACGTCTCCCAGCTTTCCGACCAGCCTGTCAAGAGCCCGCGGGAAGCGGTGGAGATCGGCGATGAGATCCTGGTGATGGTCACGGACATTGACCCGGACGGGAAGATTCGTCTTTCCCGGCGGGCCGTGCTGGAGGGCTGGACGCTGGAGGAGGCCCGGCTTTCCGACCGGGGCCCGAACCGTGTCTCGTCGGCCAAAAAGCCAGCCCGCCGCCGATAGCCGCTGACATCCCATTGGGGCTATGCGATTCCTCCAGCGTTTCCTGCGAGAAATCCTGGAGACGGTTCTCCCGGCGCTCCTGCTGGCCCTTTTCATCAATACCTTCCTGGCCCAGGCCACGGTAGTGCGAGGCCAGAGCATGGAGCCCACTCTCCACGATAACGAACGGGTCATCGTGGAGAAGATCTCCTATCGGCTCCTGGGCGGCCCTCGTCGGGGCGATGTGGTCGTCCTGACCGTGCCGGGAAATCCGGACCGGCTGATCAAGCGGGTGGTCGCGCTGGGCGGGGAAACCATCGCCATCCAGGGCGGACAGATCCTGATAGACGGCATCCCGCTGGCGGAGTCCTGGGCGGTCCGGCTGGGCGGCCCCGACTATCCCCCGACCACGGTTCCGGAGGGTTACGTCTTCGTCCTGGGGGACAACCGGGGCCATTCCAACGACTCCCGATCTTTCGGGCCCGTTCCCGTCAAAAACGTCATCGGCCGGGCTGTTCTGATCTACTGGCCGCCGGGCGAAGTGGGGCCGGTGCGATAGTTTCGGATCGGCGGGGAAGGAGGTGACCGGTGGAATCCACACTGATCCGGGCCAATCAGATTGAAGGGCTGCGGGAGATGATCCTGGAGATTCTCGCGGAGGTGGAAGAGCGCCGGGTGCCGCGTGAACTCCTGATTGATGTGGAGGCACTCCGCCGTTCTCCTGCCGGCGCTCTGATCCGCATGGAGAACCAGATCCAGCACCTGATCGAAGGTCAGGAGGCCCTGGGGAAAGCCCTGGACGCCCTGCGGGCGGAGATGCGGGAGGGCCAGGAGGCCCTGCGGGCGGAGTTTAGACGGGACCTGGCCAACCTGGAACGGCTGATGGAGGCTCGCTTCGCGGCCATAGAGGTCCGATTGGATGCTCTGGAGCACCGCATTGCCCGCACGGACTTCTGGGTGAAGTTTTTCGCTGGCCTGGTCTCTGCGTTGTTTGTTGCTCAACTGGCCCTGACTTTTATCCGATAGCATGTCGGTGGAGCCGATCCGGCGCTGGGACATCGGGACCAAACGCCTGGTGGGGACAGCGGTTTTTGTCTTCCTGGCGCTGGTGGTCTATCGCTTTCGTGCCGTTCTGCCCCCCCTGATCCTGGCGTTTCTGATCGCGTTCATCCTGGACCCGGTGGTGGACTTCCTGGAGCAGCGGGGCCGCCTTTCCCGCACGTGGGCAACAGCGCTGGTCTTCCTTGTCCTGCTGGCCCTGATCGTGCTGGCGCCCGTCGTCGCTGTGCCGCCTGTGGTGCGGGCCATCACGTCGCTGAACCTGGATTTCGCCCGTATCGCAGCGCAACTGGATCGCTTCTTCGCCCAGCCCATCCAGTTTCTGGAATGGCAGATTGACCTGCGGGAGGTCTACCGGCAGTTCCAGGCGGGCCTGCGGGATTTCCTGACCGCCGTCGCCAGCGGGACGGTCAATTTCGTCGTCGGTTTCGTTTCCACCCTGTTTTGGGTCATCTTTATCCTGCTGGCGGCTTTCTACCTGACACGCGACGCAGACCGCATCGTCGCCTGGATGGACAATCTGGCCCCCGAGCCGTTCCGGGAGGATTTCGTTCGTCTTCGGCATGCCATCACAGACGTCTGGAACGCCTTCCTGCGCGGGCAACTGCTTCTGGGGATCTTCATCGCGGCCATCACCACCGTGGTGAACACCGCCGTTGGGCTCCCCAACGCTCCAGCCCTGGGCCTGCTGGCGGGCGTTCTGGAGTTTATCCCGAACATCGGGCCCACCCTCGCGGCGATCCCGGCCATCCTGATCGCCCTTTTCCAGGGCTCGTACTGGCTCCCGTTGACCAATTTCTGGTTTGCTGTGCTGGTGGCGGGCTGTTACATCCTGATTCAGCAGGTAGAGGCCAACGTCCTCATCCCCCGGATTATGGGACGAAGCCTCAACCTGCACCCCCTGGTCATCCTGGTAGCGGTGATCCTGGGGGGCAGCCTGGCGGGGATCCTGGGGGTCCTCATTGCGGCTCCCACCGTGGCCACGCTGCGGGTCCTGGGGGAGTACATCTACCGCCGCCTGACGGACCAGGACCCCTTTCCCCCGGCTCCGGCCCGGCCCCTGCCCCGCCCGTGGCTGGGCCAGCGGCTCTGGGACTGGGTCCGGCGCCGGCGGTTGGCCCATCGCTGGGTTCTGCGCCCCGCCCGCCCGGAGGACCGCTCCGGCATGGAGGCCATCAGCGCCCACATCTGGGGTGGGGAGGACTACATTCCCGAGGTCTGGGACGAGTGGTTGGCCGACCCGGAGGGAGAGTTGACCGTTGCGGAACTGAACGGGCAGGTGGTCGGCCTGGCGAAGTTGACCCACATCGCCGATGAGGAGTGGTGGCTGGAGGGCCTACGGGTCCATCCCGCATATCGGCGTCTCGGCCTGGCCCGGCGGCTCCAGGCCCATCAGTTGGAGGTCGCGGCCCGGCTGGGCGCGGGCGTGGTCCGATTCATCACGGCTTCCTCCAATCGGCCCGTCCACCGCAACGCTGAGCGGGACGGGTTTCGCCGGGTGGCCGAGTTCCACCGCTACAGCGCAGGGAGCATACCCGGCCCTCTTCCGCTGCGGATGCTGGGCCCGGAGGACCTGGAGGCGGCGTGGTCTCTGGTGGAGAACTCGCCCTTCCACCGGGCGGCCCATGGCCTCTACGGCGTCCGATGGCGCTGGCTGAAATTGACGAAGGAACGCCTGGCGACCCACCTCGCCGCGAGCGAAGTCTGGGGGGTGGACGTGAACGGGGAACTGGCGGCGCTGGCGATCCTGCCCACGAACCCGCGCGCAGATCGCATGGCCGTCGGGTACCTGGACGGCACTCTGGACGGGGTGAGAATCGTGGCCTGGGGACTCCGTCTCCTGGCCTACCAGCGGGGGTATTCGGAAGTCCGGCTCCGCCCTCCGGGAGAGCCACGGCTTCTGCAGGCCCTTCGCGAGGCGGGGTTCTCTCCGCAAGGAGAGCCTACCCTCTACATCTTTGAGAAACTGCTGAAAGGAGAGAACAATGGATGAGATTGAAGTTCTGGCCGAAACCGCCAACTACAGCATCTGGCGGACCGAGGAGCCGGACGGCGAAGTAACCTACCACCTGGAGTTCGGGAGCGTGACCCTCCACTTCTTTGAGGAAGAGTGGGAGGAGTTCCTGGAACTGTTGGGGCAGTTGCGCACGCAGTAATCGCCGATGCTTCAACCGGGTGGACATCCGGCAGGCCTTCAAGAGTGGTACGATAAACTGGCGCCGCGAGTGGCTGAGGCGCGGGCGCGGCTGCGCCAGATCCCGCCCACCAAACTGGAAGTCTGGGCGGGTTGTGTGTCGGAGCCCGACGGCTCCCTTCGCCTCCCCTTCTTCTGGCGGGAGTACCGTATCTGCCCGCCGGATTTCGTCGTCCGGCGGGCGGATACGGGGGAGGAGCCCTCGTCCTTCATCCAGGCCCTCATCCTGACCTACCTGGTCACCGCCGACGGCGCGACGCCTTCCCGGCGGTGGGTCGCCTTCCATAGCCTTCCCGACGGGATGTTCTATGCCCAGGCCTTCCGCGGCTACGCGGAGGACCGGCTGGTGCGGGAACTCGGAGAGGGCGGCCTGGACGCTTTCCGGCAAGGCTGTATCCGTCTGAAAGGAGAGCCGCTGGACCTGGGGGATGCGGCTTACGTCTTCCAGGTTTTTCCCCGCGTCCACCTGGCCGCCGTCTACTGGGCGGGGGACGAGGACTTCCCCTCGCGGGCTTCCATCCTCTTTGAGGATTCCGCTCCCCACTATATGCCCACCGACGGGCTGGCGATCCTGGGGAGCCAGTTGGTCACGCAGATCCTGCGCGCGGCAGGGAGAGGATAGGGCCGGATTCACGCGGCTGCTGACAACGAAAATCCGTGTAATTCGTGGCTTCTGCAGGAAGCGAGCGCGGCGACGCACGGTTTCACGCCAACTTTTGACACGAAAATCCGTGCAATTCGTGGCTTCTCACCCTGAATCCATCCTGTCTCGGCGTTCGTTTTTCAGCCTGTTTCCGGAGGCTGTTATGCTGGGGATTTCTCCGATCACCTTCCTGGCCCGGTTGATCGTCCTGCTGATTGGCCTTCCTTTTCACGAGTGGGCCCACGCCTGGTCGGCGGACCGGCTGGGCGACGACACCCCCCGCTGGGAGGGCCGGCTGAGCCTGAACCCCCTGGCCCATCTGGACATCCTGGGGGCCATCCTCATCCTGTTGACGGGCTTCGGCTGGGCCAAACCTGTGCCCATCAACCCCTATCGGATGCGGACCGCGCCCCGGACCGGCATGGCCCTCTCCTCCTTCGCAGGGCCGGCCTCCAACCTGCTGCTGGCGATGGTCTGCGCCATCCCCTTCCGGCTGGGCTTGCTCTCCCTCGCGGACTTGGGGAGGGGTTCTCCCACCCTGGCGCAACTCCTCTGGCTCGTCGCCGATGTTAGCCTGAACCTCGCCATCTTCAACCTGCTCCCCTTCTACCCACTGGACGGCGAAAAAGTCCTGGTGGGCATCCTTCCACCCCGATGGGGGGATTACCTGCTCTCTTTTCGCCCCTATAGCCCCTACGTCCTGCTGGGGCTTCTTTTCCTGCTCCCCTACCTGGGGCTGGACCTCATTGGCCTGCTGGTGAGTGCGGTCAAAATCCCCCTGCAGGTTCTCTTCTTTGTGCTCTGAGGTGACTCTCGCCTTCCAACTGGACTTTGGACAAACTGAAAGGGCCAGGGAGAGCGCCTTACCTATGCTCCATATGTGGGCTTTATCCATTTGCCGATGCCCATTATATGGGTGGCCCGTAGGCCGAAGGCCGAAATGAATTTCGGCTTACATTCGGCTTACATCCCGGTGGTTGATCCAAAGGCCAGTTCCAAGGAGGACTCGATGAAAGCGCTCTGCTTCTACGAACACGGTGAACTGGACGTCCTGCGGTACGAGGACGTGCCGGACCCGGAGCCCGGTCCTGGCCAGGTGCTGGTGCGAGTGCGGGCCTGCGCGCTCAACCATCTGGACATCTGGGTTCGGCGGGGCTGGCCCGGCCTGAAACTCCAGATGCCCCACTGGTGCGGGGCCGATGTGGCCGGGGAGATCGCCGCGCTGGGGGAGGGCGTCTCCGGCTGGGAGGTCGGGCAGCGGGTGGTGGTGGACCCCGGGATCTCCACGACGGTGGACGAGTACACCCGCCGGGGGGAGGACTCTGTCAGTCCCGGGTACATCATCCTGGGGGAACAGATTCGGGGCGGGCAGGCAGAGTACGTCGTCGTCCCGGCGGAGAACCTGATGCCCATCCCCGATGGGTGGGACTTCTCCCAGGCGGCAGCCCCCCTGCTGGTTTCCCTTACCGCCTGGCGGATGCTCATCCACCGGGCCCGCCTGCGCGCCGGGGAGTCCGTCCTGATCATCGGCGCCGGGGGCGGCGTCAACTCTATGGCCATTCAAATCGCCAAACTCGCCGGGGCGACCGTCTACGCGCTGACCTCCACCGAGGAGAAAATGGCCCGCGCGAAGGAACTGGGAGCCGACGTCGTCCTGAACTACCGGGAGGACCCGGACTGGCCCAAAACCCTCTACCGGCTGACCGACCGACGGGGCGTGGACGTGGTGGTGGACAACGTGGGCCGGGCGACACTGATGCAGAGCATGCGGGTCGTTGCGCGGGGCGGGCGCATCGTCATCGTCGGCAACACCTCCGGCCCGGAGGCCCAGATAGACATCCGCTACATCTTCAGCAAGCAGATCAGCATCATCGGCTCCACGATGGGGAGCCACCAGGACTTCCGGGACGTGACCGCCCTCATCTGGGCGGGGAAACTGAAGCCGGTGGTGGACCGGGTAATGCCCCTCTCGGAGGGGAAGCGGGCCTTTGAGTTGATGGAACGCGGGGAGCAGTTCGGCAAAATTGTGCTGGTGCCGTAGCGCTGAATGGAGACCCCCTCTTCTCAGGAGGCAACATGTACGGCTGGAACGGCAGAATCCTCAGGGTGAATCTCTCCACCGGGGCCGTTTCGGTGGAGGAGGTGGACCCCCGGATGGCGAAGGACTTCATCGGCGGCCGGGGATGGGCTATCCGCTACCTGTACGACGAGATGGACCCGAAGGCCGACCCTCTCTCGCCGGAGAACAAACTGATCTTCGCCACCGGCCCTCTGACCGCCACCCCTATCCCGACGGGGAACCGGTATATGGTGGTCACCAAATCCCCCCTCACTGGGGCGCTTTCCTGCTCCAACTCCGGCGGCTTCTTTCCCACCGAGATGAAGCGCACCGGGTTTGACCTGTTCATCTTTGAGGGGCGGGCCGAGCGGCCCGTCTACCTCTGGGTCAACGACGACCGGGTGGAACTCCGCCCGGCAGACCACCTCTGGGGCAAGACCGTCTTTGAGACGGAGGACATCGTCCGGGCGGAGACGGACCCCCGCGCGCGGGTGGCCTGTATCGGCCCTGCCGGGGAGCGGCTGGCCCTCATCGCGGCCATCATGAACGATAAACACCGGGCCGCGGCCCGGTCTGGCGTCGGCGCAGTGATGGGCTCCAAGAACCTCAAGGCCGTCGCCGTGCGGGGGACCCGACGGATTCCCCTCGCCTACCCAAAGGAACTGAAAGCGCTGGCCGATCAGGTGGTGGAGGAGGTCAAGCAGGCGGTGGCGGCAGGGAAGGCCACCCTGCGGACTTACGGCACAGCCTATGTCCCGCCGGTCACCAACGAGGTAGGCATTCTCCCCACCTACAACTTTCAGACCGGGGTTTTTCACGGCGCGGAGGCCATCTCGGGCCGGACGCTCAACCAGAAATACCTGGTCCGGCCCAAGGCCTGCTACGGCTGCCCCATCGCCTGCGGCCGGGTGACGCGGGTGGAGGACCCCGTTTTCGGCGGCGAGGGGGAGGGACCGGAGTACGAGACCATCGGCTCCCTGGGCAGCGCATGCGGGGTGGACAACCTGGCCGCCATCACCAAGGCCAACTACATCTGCAACGAACTGGGCCTGGACACCATCTCCGCCGGGGTGACCATCGCCTGCGCGATGGAGATGTACGAACGGGGGCTGATCCCCGAGTCGGATATCGGCCGTCCCCTGCGCTTCGGCGACGGTGAGGCCGTCGTAGAAATGGTCCGGCTGGCCGGGCTGCGGGAAGGCTTCGGTGACCTCATCGCCCAGGGGAGTTACCGGCTGGCTTCCCACTACGGCCATCCGGAGTTCTCCATGAGCGCCAAGAAGCAGGAATTCCCCGCCTACGACCCGCGCGGGGCCAAGGGGATGGGTCTCCTCTACGCCACCTCCAACATCGGTGCCTCCCATATGGCGGGCGACACGGCCTACATGGAGGTCTTTGGCGTTCCCAAGAAGGTGGACCCCCTCTCCTGGGAGGATAAGCCCCGGCTGGTGAAGTACTTTGAGGACATCTTCACCATTGTGGACGCGGCGGGCCTCTGCGTCTTTCTGAGCATCCGCTACCTCTTTGAGCCAACGTACAACGTGGAGCCTGTTCGCATCAGCCGGGCGATGGAGTACGCCACTGGCGCAGGGTACGACGAGGAGACGCTGCTGAAGGCCGGGGAGCGGGTCTATAACCTGGAGCGGATGTTTCTGATTCGGGCCGGCTTTACCCGCGCTGACGACACTCTACCGCCGCGCATGCTCTCCGAGCCGATGCCGGAAGGGCCGGCGAAGGGACACGTGGTGGAACTGGACAGGATGCTTCCTGAGTACTATCGCCTTCGCGGCTGGGACGAGAACGGGGTTCCGACGCAGGAGAAACTGGCCGAACTGGGGTTGCTGTGAGGGGCACGTCACGCGGGCCACAGGCCTGTGACGTCGCTTGATGAGCAGAAATTCTCCTTGCGTCAGGCCCTGCAAATTGGCAGTAGAAGTGCCCGGCACGTTCGGGAGACAACAATGGCTCCGTACATCGTAGACGCCCACGAAGACATCGCCTGGGCCGCGCTGGCCCTGGGGCGGGATCCCCTCCGCAGCGCCCTGGAGACCCGTCGCCTGGAGGAAGGGACCGAGGCCCTCCGACGCAACGGCCGGTGTATGCTGGGGCTGCCGGAGTGGCTGGAGGGCGGCGTGGCCCTCATCTGCGGCTCCATCTACATCACGCCGCGGCGCGTTCCCGATATGGCCTGGGACCCCCAGAGTTACGGCGATTCCGAGGAGGCCTACCGGCGCGCCAGCGAGCAGATGGACTACTACGAACGGCTGGCCGACCGCGCCGACCGGATTCGCCTGGTCACGGACGTTGCCGGGCTGGAGGAAGTGCTGGCTTCCTGGGAGGGAGAGACCCCCCAGGTCGGCATCATCCCGGCTATGGAGGGCGCTGACCCCATCCGCCGTAAGGAGGACGTGGAGTACTGGTATGGGCGGGGCGTCCGACTGGTGGGGCTGGCCTGGGCCACAGGATCTCGCTACGCGGGCGGCAACCGGGCCCCCGGCCCCCTCACCGATGAGGGCCGGGACCTCCTGGAAGTGATGGCGGAGTTCAACCTGATCCTGGACGTCAGCCATCTGGCGGAGGAGGCTTTCTGGGAGGCGTTAGACCGCTACGAAGGGCCCATGGTCGCAACCCACTCCAACCCGCGCGCGTTTGTCCCTACCCCCCGCCACCTTTCCGACCCGATGATCCGCGCGCTGGTGGAGCGGGACGGGGTCATCGGGATTGTGCCCTACAATCGGTTCCTCAAGCCCGATTGGACCCCGGCGGATGGGAAGGAGGCCGTCACCCTCCAGGACGTGGCGGCGGCGATAGACCACGTTTGTCAGGTAGCCGGGGACGCGGCCCATGTGGGGCTGGGGTCCGACTTTGATGGGGGGTTTGGCGCGGAGGCGGCCCCCGCGGGCATAGAGACCGTCGCCGACCTCCCGAAAATCGGAGACGCGCTGGCAGAGCGGGGCTTTTCCGAGACGGACATCCGGGCCATCCTGGCCGGGAACTGGATTCGGGTCTTCCGGAGGGCTTTTCCAACAAAGGTGTGAAGGCAGACGATGGACCTGTGGGAAAGTTTTCGGGTCGCATGGCGGGCGCTGGGCGCAAATAAACTGCGCTCTGCGCTGACGATGCTGGGGATCGTCATCGGCGTCGCGGCCGTCATTGCCCTGATGGCGGCCGGAAAAGGTGTTCAGGTTTTCGTCACCGAGCAGTTTCAGGGCATCGGTTCCAACCTGCTCTTTGTCCTGCCCGATGTGGGGCAGAGCAGGGGGATGGGTCCCTCCTCTATTCTCCGTCCGTTGACGATGGGCGACGTCCAGGCGCTGATGGACCCGCTCCGGCTCCCCGATGTCGCGCGGGTCGCCCCCCAACTGGACCGAAATGGGACGGTGTCCGCCGGGGGCCGACAGATGGCGACCACCGTTCATGGAGTGACGCCGGAGTTCGTCGTCGTCCGGGAGTGGAAGCCGGCCGTCGGCGATTTCTTCACTCAGCAGGACCTGGAAGGACGGGCGCGGGTTGCCGTTCTGGGCCAGACGGTTGCCGAAACGCTCTTCCCGGAGAACCCTTTCCCTGTCGGCAAGACGGTCCGCATTAACGGCGTCCCCTTCCGCGTCATCGGGGTGATGGAGGAGAAGGGAGGGACCTTCACGGATCAGGACAACGCGGTCTTCGTCCCGATCACCACCGCCCAGAGCCGTCTGTTCTCCGCCCGCGCGCCGAACGGGGAGTACCGCGTTTCGTACATCCTGGTAGAGGCGGTCAGCGCGGAGCGGATGGACGCCGCGGCGGAGCAGGTCCGGGCCGTTCTTCGGGAACGGCATCGCATCGTCTTTGAGGATGAGGACGACTTCATTGTGCTCAGCCAGGCAGACCTGATCCAGACGTTCGGCAACATCACCGGCGTTCTGACCATTTTCCTCGGCACCATCGCTGGAATCAGCCTCCTGGTGGGCGGCATCGGGATTATGAACATTATGCTGGTTTCGGTGACGGAGCGGACGAGGGAGATTGGCCTGCGGAAGGCAGTCGGGGCACGGCGCCGGGATATTCTGATCCAGTTCCTGATAGAGGCGGTGGTGCTGGCGCTGGCGGGCGGAGCCGCTGGTATAGCCATCGGGTTCCTGGGGGCTCAGGCCATCTCTCTTCTGGTTCGGGAATTCCGTTCGGTCGTTACCCCTCAGGCCGTTCTTCTGGCGACGATGGTTTCGGCGGCGGTGGGCCTGGCTTCCGGCCTGTATCCCGCGTGGCGGGCCTCTCGCCTGAACCCTATAGAAGCGCTGCGGTATGAATAACGGCTGAAGTGGGGGGATTTGGTGACCACCATATACCGGTTCCCCGTCGGGAT